>JAEZHQ010000088.1 GCA_023416455.1 Pseudomonadota bacterium
CTCGGCCGTGAAACGCCCCAGCGCCGATGGTACTGCGTCCTAAGACGTGGGAGAGTAGGTCGCCGCCAGGTCGCCACGGCGCATGTTCCCCCGCCAGGCCAGCGCAGCCGGCAAACCCGAACGGACATCGACGCCCAAGCGCTTGCACGCTTTCTCACCCCCTTCCGGCCGGGCCGGCGATCCTCTTGCGATCGCCGGCCCGCTTCGCGTGCGCGTACCGGCCGGGTCGTCATCAATTGGCTTGACACCGATCCACGAGTCTCCGCAGCATGAGCCTGTTCCAAGGGGTGCCCCGACCGGGGCTGAGATGACGCCGACGCGCGAACCCTTTGAACCTGATCCGGGTCGTACCGGCGTAGGGACAGGAACATGAAGGATCGCCACGGAAGCCGGCACCGCGTGTGCGGCGCCAGGAAGCAACAGCCGCCGTTCCGGCGGGCTGCCGTGGATCCGTTCTGCCGCTTCGTCACGCCCGGATCTCCACGATGCCAACGCGATGGAGATCCAGCATGCCAGACAGCCTTCCCCCAGACCGCTTCACCGTGACGACCGGCCCCTTGCCGGCGTCGCGCAAGATCCATGTGCCCGGCGAGCGCCACCCCGAACTGCGCGTGGCCATGCGGGCCATCGACGTCGGCGGCGGCGAGCCGCCGGTGCGGGTCTACGACACCTCCGGCCCCTACAGCGACCCCGACGTGGCCGTCGACATCCGCCGTGGCCTGCCGGCGCTGCGCCGCTCCTGGATCGAGGCGCGCGGCGACGTCGAAGCCTATGAGGGCCGCGCCGCCCGTCCCGAGGACGACGGTCTGCGGCCGGGCGAGAGCCGCGCCGTCCCGCTGTTCGACCGCGGCGACCGCCGGCCGCTGCGCGCCCGGCCGGGGCGGACGGTCACGCAGATGGCCTACGCCCGCGCCGGCATCGTCACGCCGGAGATGGAGTATGTGGCGGTGCGCGAGAATCTCGGCCGCCAGCGCCTGCACGAGGCGGCGGTGCGGGACGGCGAGAGCTTCGGCGCCGCCATCCCCGACCATGTGACCCCGGAGTTCGTGCGCGACGAGGTGGCGCGCGGCCGCGCCATCATCCCGGCCAACATCAACCACCCGGAAGCCGAGCCGATGATCATCGGCCGCAACTTCCTGACCAAGATCAACGCCAACATCGGCAATTCGGCGGTGGCGTCCTCGGTCGGGGAGGAGGTCGACAAGATGGTCTGGGCGATCCGCTGGGGAGCCGACACCGTCATGGATCTTTCCACCGGGCGGAACATCCACTCCACCCGCGAGTGGATCCTGCGCAACGCCCCGGTTCCCATCGGCACGGTGCCCATCTACCAGGCGCTGGAGAAGGTCGGCGGCAAGGCCGAGGATCTGACCTGGGAGCTGTTCCGCGACACACTGATCGAGCAGGCCGAGCAGGGGGTCGACTATTTCACCATCCACGCCGGCGTGCGCCTCGCCCACATCCCGCTGACCGCCCGGCGGGTGACCGGCATCGTCTCGCGCGGCGGCTCGATCCTGGCCAAATGGTGCCTGGCGCACCACAAGGAGAACTTCCTCTACACGCATTTCGACGAGATCTGCGCGATCATGAAGGCGTACGACGTGAGCTTCTCGCTGGGCGACGGGCTGCGCCCGGGCTCCATCGCCGACGCCAACGACGCCGCCCAGTTCGCCGAGCTGGAGACGCTGGGCGAGCTGACCCGGGTCGCCTGGACGCACGACGTGCAGGTGATGATCGAAGGCCCCGGCCATGTGCCGATGCACAAGATCAAGGAGAATGTGGACAAGCAGCTGGCGCTGTGCGGCGAGGCGCCATTCTACACGCTGGGGCCGCTGACCACCGACATCGCGCCCGGCTACGACCACATCACCAGCGCCATCGGGGCGGCGATGATCGGCTGGTTCGGCACGGCGATGCTCTGCTACGTCACGCCCAAGGAGCATCTCGGGCTGCCCGACCGCGACGACGTGAAGGTGGGCGTCGTCACCTACAAGATCGCCGCCCACGCCTCCGATCTCGCCAAGGGCCACCCGGCGGCGCGGATCCGCGACGACGCGCTCTCCCGCGCGCGCTTCGAGTTCCGCTGGCGCGACCAGTTCCACCTGTCGCTCGATCCGGAGACGGCGGAGCGCTTCCACGACCAGACCCTGCCCGCCGAGGGGGCGAAGGTCGCCCACTTCTGCTCCATGTGCGGGCCGAAGTTCTGCTCGATGAAGATCACCCAGGAGGTGCGGGACTACGCCAAGGCCGGCATGGCGGAGATGGCCGAGAGCTTCCGCGCCCAGGGCGGGGAGATCTACCGGGCGGCGGGAGAGGCCGGGGCCGACTGACCGGCGGCGGGGGGCGGTTTTCTTGCCCGCCTCCGGCGGGGGTGGCATGGTCGCGGGATGACGACCCTGCCGGTCCCGCCCCTGCTCGCCATCACCGACCGCGGCCAGGCGGTGCACCCTCTGCCCGATCTGGCCGAAGCCCTGTTCGCCGCCGGGCTGCGCTGGCTGTCGCTGCGCGAGAAGGACCTGCCCGCGGCCGGGCAGGCCGCGCTCGCCCGCGAGCTGGCGGCGCGGGCGCGGCGGTGGGGGGCGACCGTCACCGTCCACGGCAGCGCCGAGCTGGCCCTGGCGGCCGGGGCGGCCGGGGTCCATCTGCCCGAGGGGGGCGACCCCGCGGCGGCGCGCCGCCTTCTCGGCCCCGGGGCGCTGATCGGCCTGTCGGCGCATGGGGCGGACGGGCTGCGCCGGGCCGCCGGGGCGGACTACGCCACCCTGTCCCCGGTCTTCCCGTCGGCGAGCAAGCCGGGCTACGGCCCGCCGCTGGGG
>JAEZHQ010000239.1 GCA_023416455.1 Pseudomonadota bacterium
CGGCACGGCAACGGCCAGCAGCGCCGCCAGCAGCCGGGCGCCGCCGCTGGCGGCGGCCTTGGGCGCCTCGCCTTCCTCGGCCACCGCCAGCATGCGGCGGCCGATCTCGGCCTTGGCGGCGGCGGCCTGGGCCGCGCTGATCAGGCCGCGCCCCTGGTCCCGCTCCAGCTCGGCGAGCTGGTCGCGGTAGACCTCCAGGTCGTAGGCGGAGCGGGCGGCGGGCGCGCCGCGCGGCCGGAGCAGCGGCGGCACGATCAGCAGAACCACACCCGCCGTCATGGCGGCGGCGAGGATCCAGAACAGCATCAGGCTTCGTCCTTGCGGAGCAGGGCGTCGAGGCGCCGGCGCTCGTCCTCGGTCAGGGGGGCGGTGTCGGGATGGCCGCCCGCCGCCGCGCCGCCGCGCCGGCCGCGCAGGTAGAGGGCGGTGGCCAGCGCGCCGCCGGCCAGGATCACGAAGGGGCCGACCCACAGGAACAGCGTCGTCGTCTTGAAGGGCGGGCGCAGCAGCACATAGTCGCCGTAGCGGTCGGTGACGAAGGACAGCACCTGCCGGTCGCTGTCGCCCGCGGCCAGCCGCTCGCGCACCAGGACGCGCAGGTCGCGGGCGAGCGGCGCGTTGCTGTCGTCGATGGACTGGTTCTGGCAGACCAGGCAGCGCAGATCCTTGCTGATGGTGCGCGCCCGCGCCTCCATCGCCGGGTCGGGCAGCACCTCGTCGGGCTGCACGGCCCAGGCGGCGGACGTCCAGGCGGCGGGCGTCCAGACGCAGGCCAGGGCGAGCGCGGCGGCCAGCGCGAGCGCCCTCATGACGACGCCCTCAGCTGGCGGACCAGGGGGAGGATCTGCTCCTCCACCACCGTCGCGGTCAGCGGGCCGACGTGCTTGAAGCGGATGCGGCCCTGGCGGTCGACCAGGAAGGTCTCGGGCACGCCGTAGACGCCCCAGTCGATGGACACCCGGCCGTCCAGGTCGGCGCCGATGCGGGTGTAGGGGTCGCCGTTGCGGGCCAGCCAGGCCAGCGCGTCCTCGGCCTTGTCCTTGTGGTTGATGGCGTGCACCGTCACCCCCTGCTCGCGGGCCAGCCGGGTGATGAGCGGGTGCTCGACCTTGCAGGGGATGCACCAGGAGGCGAAGACGTTGACCAGGGTGACGTCGCCGGTCAGCGCGGCGTTGGACAGCCCCTCCTTGCGGCCGGGCAGCGGCGGCAGGTCGAAGGCCGGCACCGGCTTGTCGATGAGGGCGGAGGGAAGGTCGCGCGGGTCGCGCTCGAACCCGCGGTAGAAGAACAGGCCGACGCCGACGAACAGCAGCAGCGGCAGCAGGTAGAGCAGGCGGCGCATGGGGGGCCTCATGGCGGCGGTCTCACTCGGCGGGCTGCAAGGCGGGCTTGGGCGTGCGGCGGCGCTCCGGCGCGCCGACCCGGAAGCGGCGGTCGCTCAGGCTGACCAGCCCGCCGGCCATCATCCCCAGGGCGCCGATCCAGATCCAGGGCACCAGCGGGTGGTGGTAGAGGCGCACGGTCCAGGCCGTGCCGTTCTGCGTCGGGTCGCCCAGCGCCACATAGATGTCGGACAGCCAGGTGGTGTGGATGGCCGCCTCGGTCGTCGTCATGCGGGTGACCGGGTAGCTGCGCCGCTCCGGGGTCAGGGTGGCCACCGGGGCGCCGTCGCGGGTCACCGTGAAGACGCCCTCGTCGGCCCGGTAGTTGGGACCCTCGATCTGGCCGAGCCGCTCGAAACGGACCGTGTAGCCGGCCACGGTGGCGCTGTCGCCCGGCTTCATGGACCGGATCACCTCCGATTGCCAGGCCGAGGTGCCGGTCATGCCGGCGATGGCGATGCCGAGGGAGGCGTGGGCGATGGTCATGCCGAGCGCGCTGCGCGGCAGGTTGACGGCGCGGTTCCAGCTGTCCCGCAGGGGCACCCGGAACAGGCGGATGCGGTCGGCGAACTCGGCCAGGGAGCCGAAGAAGGCCCAGCCGGCCAGCGCCACCCCGACCAGCGCCAGCAGCGGCCCGCCGCCGGCGGTGAGGTAGGCGGCCACCGCCACGCAGGCGACCGTGGCCGCCGCCGCCGCCCACAGCCGGACCAGCGCGGCGCCCAGGTCGCCGCGCTTCCAGGCCAGGAAGGGACCGACCACCATGGCGGCGACCATGGGGATGGCGACCGGGATGAAGGTGGCGTTGAAGAAGGGCGGTCCAACCGACACCTTGCCCATCTCCAGCACGTCCAGGAACAGCGGGTAGAGCGTGCCGATGAAGACGGTGGCGGTGGCCGTCGACAGCAGCAGGTTGTTGAGCACCAGCGAGCCCTCGCGGCTGATCGGCGCGAACAGGCCGCCCGCCTTCAGCGCCGGGGCGCGCAGGCTGTAGAGCAGAAGCGAGCCGCCGGTGGCGATGGCCAGCAGGACCAGGATGAAGGCGCCGCGCTCCGGGTCGACGGCGAAGGCGTGGACCGAGGTGAGGATGCCCGAGCGGACCAGGAAGGTGCCCATCAGCGACAGCGAGAAGGTCAGGATCGCCAGCAGGATGGTCCAGCTCTTCAGGGCGTCGCGCTTCTCCACCACGGTGGCCGAGTGCAGGAGCGCCGTGCCGGCCAGCCAGGGCATGAAGGAGGCGTTCTCCACCGGGTCCCAGTACCACCAGCCGCCCCAGCCCAGCTCGTAATAGGCCCACCAGGAGCCGAGCGCGATGCCGGCGGTCAGCGCCGACCAGGCGGCCAGCGTCCAGGGGCGCACCCAGCGCGCCCAGGCGGGATCGACGCGCCCCTCGATGAGGGCGGCGATGGCGAAGGAGAAGGCCATGGAGAAGCCGACGTAGCCGGCGTAGAGGAAGGGCGGGTGGAAGGCCAGCCCGGGATCCTGGAGCAGCGGGTTGAGGTCCCGGCCGTCGAGCGGGGCCGGGATGACGCGCAGGAAGGGGTTGGAGGTGACCAGGATGAACAGCAGGAAGCCGACGCCGATCATGCCCTGCACGGCGATGACGCGGGCCTTCAGGGTGGGGGGCAGGTTGCGGCCGAACAGGCCCACCGCGGCGCCGAAGGCGGCCAGCATGAGGACCCACAGCATCATCGAGCCCTCGTGGTTGCCCCACACGCCGGAGACCTTGTAGAGCATCGGCTTCAGCGAGTGGCTGTTCTGCACCACGTTGGACACGCTGAAGTCGGACACCACATGGGCCCAGGTCAGGGCGGCGTAGGCGACGGCGATCAGCGCCAGCTGGGCCAGAGCCGCCGGCCGCGCCACGCCCATCCAGGCGGCGTTGCCGGCGGCGGCGCCGGCGAGCGGCAGGGTCGATTGCACCAGCGCCACGAACAGCGCCAGCACCAGCGCGTAATGGCCGAGTTCGGGGATCACGGTCCCGCTGCTCCCTTGTCAGGAATCGGGCGCCGGCCATCCGGCGCCCGGGGTACGGCGTCGGGCGTGCGACGTCAGGATTCCGGTTCCACCGTGCGCGCGGTGGCCTTGAAATGCTCCGCCTGCTTGAGCGCGTCGGCGACCTCGGGCGGCATGTAGTTCTCGTCGTGCTTGGCCAGCACCTCGCGCGCCTGGAAGACGCCGCCGGCCATCCGCCCCTCCGCCACCACCCCCTGGCCTTCGCGGAACAGGTCGGGAAGCTGGCCGCGGTAGGCGACCGGCACGGTGTTGACGGTGTCGGTGACGCGGAATTCGGTGGTGATGCCGTCGGCCAGCTTGCGGACGCTGCCCTCCTCGACCAGGCCGCCCAGGCGGAAGTTGCGCTCGCCCACGTCCTGGGTCTGGAGCTGGGTCGGGCTGAAGAAGAAGACGATGTTGTCCTCGAAGGCGGTCAGGGTCAGGGCGGTGGCCGTGCCAAGCCCGAGCAGCGCCAGGCCGAGCATGTAGAGGCGTCGTTTCTTGCGGGTCATCCTTCACCAACCTCCGCGGTTCCGGCCTTGGGCGCCGCCGCGGTCTCGTTGCGGCGCCTGCGGCGGCGCGCCGGGCGGCTGCCCTCCAGCGCCTTGAGGGTAGCCTCGCCGGAGCGCAGCGCCTTCAGCGTGACGGCCAGGAGGCCGACCATCACCAGCGCCGTCGCCCCGTAGGCGGGCCAGACATAAGCGGCGTAGCCGCCCATCGCGAAGAACTCTGCCATGGCTCCGCCCTCTAGCCCTGCGCCTCGGTCAGGCGAAGGGTCTGTATCTTGCGCTGCACGATCTCCGCCTTCAGGCGCAGCAGGACCACCGTGACGAAATAGGCGGTGAAGGCCAGCGCCATGATCAGCAGCGGCACCAGCATGCTGGAATCGATGGCCGGGCCGCCCATGCGCAGGACGCTGGAGGGCTGGTGCAGCGTGTTCCACCAGTCCACCGAGAACTTGATGATCGGCACGTTGACGACGCCGACCAGGAGCAGGACGTTGCCGGCCTTCACGCCGCGCTGCGGGTCGTCGAAGGCGTTCACCAGCGCCATGTAGCCGAGATAGAGGAAGAACAGGATGAGCACGCTGGTCAGACGGGCGTCCCACACCCACCAGGTCCCCCACATCGGCGCTCCCCACAGCGCCCCGGTGAGCAGGCAGATGAAGGTGAAGCCGGCCCCGACCGGGGCGGCGGCCTTGGCGAACAGGTCGGCCAGCGGGTGCTTCCAGACCAGCCCGCAGACGGCGGCGATGGCCATGTTGACGTAGACGAACAGGCTCATCCAGGCGGCGGGCACATGGATGTACATGATCCGCACCGTCTCGCCCTGCTGGTAGTCCGGCGGCGAGTTGAACAGCGAGACGTAGAGCCCGACGATCAGGAGAACCACGGTCGCCCCCGCGCTCCAAGGCACGACCGCCGAGGACAGGCGCTGGAAGCGGGCGGGATTGGCGAAACGGTGCATAGGTCCTTCGGGGCCTCTGTCTGTTCCGGACGATATAAGCGCAGACATGCCCCAGCGCGAGGGGTTTCGCCTTGATCCTGGTCAGGAAGCGTGGCGGTTTGAGGGCGCCGGCCGCGGGCGCCGCCTGCATCGGGGCGGGGGTGTTGCGCCATCTTGTCGCGGCCCCCCGCCGCTCCGCCCGCTCCCGTCCTCTCCCGTCCGGGCCGCCTCGCAAGCGCCCGGACGGCGTCCCCGCTACTCCAGCGCCTGGCGCAGCGCGGCGGCGCCGGCCCAGGGGGCGAGCGGCAGGGTGCCGGCCAGCAGCCCGCCGAGCAGCAGCAGGTGCGGACGGGGGGTGAGGCCGTTCAAGGCGGCGTCGATGGCGCCGGCGCCGAAGATCAGCACCGGGATGTAGAGGGGCAGGATCAGCAGCGACAGCAGCACGCCGCCGCGCCGGGCGCCCAGCGTCAGGGCGGCGCCGATGCTGCCGATCAGGCTGAGGATCGGGGTGCCGACGGCCAGCGTCAGGACCAGCACCCCGAAACCCCCGGCGTCCATGTTCAGCAGGACCGCCAGCAGCGGGGCGGCGACGATCAGCGGCACCCCGGTGACCAGCCAGTGGGCCAGCGTCTTGGCCAGGACCACCGCCTCCAGCGGCAGGGTCGAGAGCGACAGCAGCTCCAGCGAGCCGTCCTCGTAGTCAGTCTGGAACAGGCGCTCCAGCGACAGCAGCGAGGCCAGCAGCGCGGCGACCCAGATCACGCCGGCGGCGATGCGGGCGAGGATGTTGGGCTCCGGCCCGACGCCGAAGGGGAACAGCACCACGCACAGCACGAAGAACATGACGGCGATGGTGGCGTCGGAGCCCTGGCGCAACGCCAGCCGCAGGTCGCGCCCGACCAGGTGCCGGAAACGGGTCATGCCGTGCCCTCCGCCCGCGCCGCCGCGTCCAGGCCCGTCCCGTCCCCGTCTCCATCCTCGTCGTCGCCGTCGTGGGGGAGGGGGGTGAAATCGTCCAGATGCAGTTCGGCCGCGCCCGGGGTGGCGATGTCGGTGTGGGTGGACAGCGCGACCATGCCGCCGCCCGCCCGGTGGTCGGCGATGATGCCCTCGAACAGGGCGATGGCGGCGCGGTCGAGCGCCACCGTGGGCTCGTCCAGCAGCCACAGCCGGGCCGGGGCGGCCAGCACGCGGGCGAGGTTGAGGCGCCGCTTCTGCCCGGCCGACAGGTAGCGGCCCGGCACGTTGGCGATGTGCGGGACGCCCAGCCGCTCCAGCGCGGCCAGCGCGCTCGCCCGCGGATCGGCGGCTCCGCCCAGCCTGGCCCAGAAGGACAGGTTCTCCACCGCGCTCAGCACCGGCTTCACCGCGTCGAGATGGCCGACGTAGAGGACGCGGGCGCGGTGCCCGTCGGGATCGTCGGCCACCGGAACGCCGTCCCAGGACAGCCGGCCGCGGAAGGGCCGCAGCAGCCCGGCCATGACGCGCAGCAGGCTCGACTTGCCGCTGCCGTTGGGGCCGAGCAGGACGAGCGCCTCGCCGGGGGCGATGCTGAAATCCAGCCCGGTGAACACCAGCCGGTCGCCGCGCAGGCAGGTCAGCTCGGAACCGGCGAAGACGGGCATGGGCGGACGGGGGCTCGGGCTGGTGGTCGGGCCGCGGAGCTATAGCACACCATTCCCGCGCGCCCACAAAGAAACGGCCACCGCAAGGGGGTTCTTGCGGTGGCCGCTGGACCAGCCGGGGCCTGGCTGGCGGCGCCGCGGGACGGCGCCTTTGGTGGCAGACGTGTCCGGGACAGGGGGTCTCGTCCCGACACCTCGATTTTTATTCCAAGAAAATGGCGAAATTTTGATCGTCATGCCGGAAAGGCATTCCGGCCATTGCCCTGCGCCGCTTGTCCGGGCATTCATGATCACCACGTCAGCGCGAGGCTGACATGGTCACCACGTCAGCGCGAGCTGACATGATCACCACGTCAGCGCGAGCTGACATGATCACCACGTCAGCGCGAGGCTGAAACCGTCCGGAAGCGATCCATGGGACTGCTGCTCGACCTGTTCAACGGACTTCCCGACATCGCCCGCACCATGCTGCTCCTGTGCACGGTCGCGGCGGCCGGTCTGGCCTTCGGCCAGATCAAGCTGGGCGGGGTCGGGCTCGGCATCGGCGGGGTCCTGTTCGCCGGCATCGCCGGCGGCCACCTCGCCAAGGAGCTGGGCCTCGCCCTCGACCACCACGTCCTGCATTTCGTGCGCGAATTCGGGCTGATCCTCTTCGTCTACACCATCGGCGTCCAGGTCGGCCCCGGCTTCTTCGCGGCGCTGAAGCGCTCGGGCCTGACGCTGAACCTGCTGGCCGCGTCGCTGGTGGGGCTGGGGGTCCTGGTGACCGTCGCGGTCCATCAGGTCGCCGGGGTTCCGCTGCCCGCGGCGCTCGGCATCTTCTCCGGCGCCGTCACCAACACGCCGTCGCTGGGCGCCGCCCAGCAGGTCCTGAACGAGGTCGGCGCCTCGGCCGCCGAGGTGAACACGCCCAGCCTCGGCTACGCCGTGGCCTATCCCTTCGGCATCGTCGGCATCCTGATCACCATGGCGCTGATCCGCGCCGTCTTCCGGATCGACCCGCCGGCCGAGGCCGAAGCCTTCGAGCGCCGGCGCCGGGCCGAGGTGGAGAGCCTGGAGACGCTGGACGTCGCCGTGCGCAACCCGGCGGTGTTCGGCACCCTGCTGCGCGACATCCAGCTGTTCGGCGAGCTGGGCGTGATGACGTCGCGCCTGCTGCGCGAGGGCCGGCTCCAGGTGCCGCACCCGGACACCGCGCTGCGGCCGGGCGACGTCCTCCATCTCGTCGGGCCGCGCCCGAAGCTGGAACGGATGAAGACCTATCTCGGCCAGGAGGCCGACGTGGCGCTGACCACCAAGGGCAGCGACCTGCGCTGGGAGCGGCTGGCGGTCACCAACGAGCATGTGCTGGGCAAGTCCATCGCGCAGCTCGACCTCACCGATTCCCACGACGTGGTGGTCAGCCGGCTGAACCGGGCCGGGGTGGAGCTGGTCCCGACGCCGGCGCTGCGCCTCCAGTTCGGCGACATCCTGACCGCCATCGGCAAGCCGGCCGACCTGGCGCGGGTGGCGCGGCGGATGGGCAACGCGCCGCGCCGGCTCCAGCAGGTGGAGTTCGTGCCGGTCTTCCTCGGCATCCTGGTCGGCGTCATCCTGGGCTCGATCCCCTTCTACCTGCCGGGGATGCCGGCGCCGCTGAAGCTGGGGCTTGCCGGCGGGCCGCTGGTCGCGGCCATCGTGCTGTCGCGGATCGGGCATGTCGGGCCGCTGGTCTGGTTCATGCCGCCGGCCGCCAACCTGGCCCTGCGCGAGATCGGCATCGTGCTGTTCCTGGCGGTGGTCGGGCTGCTCGGCGGCGACCGCTTCGTGGAGACCCTGGTCCACGGGGACGGGCTGGCCTGGATCGGCTACGGCGCGCTGATCACGCTGATCCCGCTGCTGGTGGTCGGTTTCGTCGCCCGCGTCGTCTGCAAGCAGAACTACCTGACCGTCTGCGGGCTGCTGGCGGGCAGCATGACCGACCCGCCGGCCCTGGCCTTCGCCAACTCCCTGAGCGCGTCGGAGGCCCCGGCGCTGGCCTACGCCACCGTCTACCCGCTGGTGATGTTCCTGCGCATCCTGGCGCCGCAGCTCATCGTGCTCCTGCTGTGGTGAGGGGCGGGGAATTCCCCGGGGCCGGGCCGCAGAACCGCGTTGCGGGCGGCCGGCCGCCGGTCTAGCCTGTCGGGCAGGGGCCGCCCGCCCCCCTCCCGAGTCCGCCCCGACGATCGCGCATGCACCGACACCCGCCGACCAATCCCAGCGCCCCCGAGGCCGTCGTCGTCCAGGACCTGCACAAGCGGTTCGGGGACCTGGAGGTGCTGAAGGGGGTGTCGCTGACCGCGCGCGAGGGCGACGTCGTCACGCTGATCGGCTCCTCCGGCTCGGGCAAGAGCACGCTTTTGCGCTGCATCAACCTGCTGGAGGTGCCCGACGAGGGGCGCATCGTCATCGGCGGCGAGGCGATCGGGCTGAAGAAGGGGCGCGGCGGGCGCACCGTGCCGGCCGACGCCCGCCAGGTGGACCGCATCCGCACCCGGCTCGGCATGGTCTTCCAGACCTTCAACCTGTGGACCCACATGACGATCCTGGAGAACGTCGTGGAGGCGCCGGTCCATGTGCTGGGCGTGCCCCGGGCCGAGGCGACGGACCGCGCGCGCCGGCTGCTCGACAAGGTGGGCATCCTCGCCAAGGCCGATTCCTACCCGGTCCAGCTGTCCGGCGGCCAGCAGCAGCGCGCGGCCATCGCGCGGGCGCTGGCCATGCAGCCCAAGGTGATGCTGTTCGACGAGCCGACCTCGGCGCTCGACCCCGAGCTGGTGGGCGAGGTGCTGCTGGTCATCCGCCAGCTCGCCGAGGAGGGCAACACCATGATCCTGGTGACCCACGAGATGGGCTTCGCCCGCGAGGTGGCCTCGGAGGTCGTGTTCCTGCACCAGGGCCGCATCGAGGAGCAGGGGCCGCCGGACAAGGTGCTGGTGAACCCCGATTCCGAACGGGTCCGCCAGTTCCTGGCGCGCCACCTGTCGAATTCCGCTTGACCGCTCCTGTGAAATGGCAAACCTCAACATAGGCCCAGGACGATAAGGGCCATCCGAACAGAGGAGAGTAGCCCGTGAAGACGATCGTTGCGGCACTGGCGCTCGGCGCCGGCCTGTTGGCGGTGGGGACGGCGGCCGTGGGCGGGGACGCCCAGGCCAAGGAGTGGACCAAGGTCCGCATCGCGTCCGAAGGCGCCTACCCTCCGTGGAACGCGACCGACCCGTCGGGCAAGCTGGTCGGCTTCGAGGTCGACCTCGGCAACGACCTGTGCCGGCGCATGAAGGTCGAATGCACGTTCGTCGCCCAGGATTGGGACGGCATCATCCCGGCCCTCCAGCAGGGCAAGTACGACGCCATCATGTCCGGCATGACCATCACCGACGAGCGGCGGAACGTCATCGACTTCTCGGCCCCCTACGGGACCGAGCCGTCGGTGTTCGCGGTCCTGAAGGACTCGCCCCTGGTGGCCGCGCTCGACCTGAAGACGGAGCGGGTGAACCTGGACCAGGGGAGCGACGCCAAGCCGGTGCTCGACAAGCTGGCCGCCGCCCTCCAGGGCAAGTCCGTCGCGGTGCAGGTCTCGACCATCCATGTGGACTTCATGGAACGGCATCTGGCCAAGGTGACCGCGCGCACCTACGACAAGATGGACAACGCCGGCATCGACCTGGTGTCGGGCCGGGTCGACGCGCTGTTCGGCGACCGTTCGGTGGTCGAGGCCATCGCCAAGACCGATCCGGGCAAGATCGCGGTGGTCGGCCCGAACTTCATCGGCGGGGTGATCGGCGAGGGCATGGGGGTGGGCCTGCGCAAGGCCGACGCCGACCTGAAGGCGCTGTTCGACAAGGCCATCGGCGAGGCCAACAAGGACGGCACCATCGCCCGGCTGAGCACGCAGCATTTCGGCTACGACATCTCGGTGAAGTGACCCCGGTGACGTGATCCCGGTGACGTGACGGTGGCTGCGGTCCGCGCGGACCGGGCCTTCCTTTCCTGACGGACCTTGCTCCCCCGGGCGCCGGCCCGGGGGAGGGCGAAACGGCGCTCCATGTTCGAACTCCTTTCCTTCGGGCCGCAGGGCTGGGGCGCGCAGCTGGTGAGCGGCACGGCGATGACGCTGGCCGTGGCCGTCTCGGCCTTCGCCTTCGGCATCGCCGCCGGCTCCCTGGGGGCGGCGGCCAAGCTCAGCGGGAGCATGCTCCTCAACGGGCTGGCCGACCTCTACACCACCGTCGTGCGCGGCGTGCCGGAGCTGCTGGTCATCTACCTGCTGTTCTTCGGCGGCAGCAACGTGGCGACGGCGGTGGCGCGGCTGTTCGGCTATGACGGCCGGGTCGACGTCAACGCCTTCACCATCGGCGTGGTGGCGGTCGGGCTGATCTCCGGCGCCTATTCGACGGAGGTCATCCGCGGCGCCGTCCGCGCCGTCCCCTTCGGCCAGATCGAGGCGGCGCGCGCCTGCGGCATGGGCCGCTGGCTGATCCTGCGCCGCATCCTGGTGCCGCAGACCCTGCGTTTCGCGCTGCCCGGCCTCGGCAACGTGTGGCAGCTGACGCTGAAGGACACCGCGCTGATCTCGGTCACGGCGCTGGCCGAGCTGATGCGGGTGACCCATCTGGCGGCGGGCGCCACCCGCCAGCCGTTCCTGTTCTATTCCACCGCCGCGGCGCTCTACCTGCTGCTGACGACGGCGTCCACCCTGGTGTTCGAGCGCGCCGAGCGGCGCGCCAACCGCGGCGCGCGGAGGGCCTGACCCCATGAACTGGACCGTGATGTGGGACAGCCTGCCGCGGCTGCTGGGCGGCCTGCCGCTGACGCTCCAGCTGGTGGGGGCGTCGCTCGCTTGCGGGGCGGTGCTGGCCTTCGCCGTGGCCCTGGCCCGGCTGTCGGGCAGCCGGGCGCTGGCGGGGCTGGCCGGCGCCTACGTCTTCGTCTTCCGCGGAACGCCGCTTCTGGTCCAGATCTTCCTCATCTACTACGGGCTGGGCCAGTTCGAGCTGGTGCGCGGCAGCGTCCTCTGGCCCATCCTGCGCGAGCCCTACTGGTGCGCCATCCTGGCGCTGACCCTGAACACCGCCGCCTACACCGGCGAGATCCTGCGCGGCGCCATCCAGTCGGTGCCGCCGGGGCAGGTGGAGGCGGCGCGCGCCTGCGGCATGTCGCGGGCGCTGGTGTTCCGGCGCATCACCCTGCCCGTCGCCATCCGCCAGATGCTGCCGGCCTACGGCAACGAGGTGATCCTGATGGTCAAGGCCAGCTCGCTGGCCAGCACCATCACCCTGATGGAGGTCACCGGGATCGCCCGGCGCGTCATCGCGCAGACCTTCGCCGTGTTCGAGGTCTTCATCGTCGCCGGGGCCATCTACCTGCTGCTGAACTTCATCGCCACGCGGCTGATCCGCTACGCGGAATGGCGCCTGACGCCGGAGCTGCGGGCGCGGGGGTAGAGGCCGCTCCATACCCTTTGAAATCGTGGCGTCAGGAGTTTTCATGGGAAGCGTTGCCGACAAGATCGCCCGGAAGGTCGCACTCCAGGCCCGCTCGAAGGTGATCGACCTGTCCGAGTTCCGGGAGGGCCGGGCGATTGCCCGCGAGGCCGGCATCGACGGCAGCCGGTTCAAGGAGCTGGTCGAGGCCGGCCGCGACCCCGCTTTCGCCTTCCATGTCCAGGGGCTGGCGCTGGTCTCCCTGTTCGCCGAGGCGATTTCCGCGATGCCCGAGGCGAAGGGGTACGTCAAGGCGCTGGCGAAGGCGGAGGACGAGTATGTGCCGGATGGCCCGCCGATCAGCCCCCTGACGGCGAGCTACTTCAACATGTGGGCGTTCTTCGACCTCCAGTTCGGGGTCAGCCGGGAAACCATGGGGACCTGCATCCTGCGGGTGGTGGAGACCGCCGGCCTGCCGGCCTGGATCGACGGCATCGTCCGGCCGATGCAGGAGTCCCGCATGGGATTCTATCTCCACATGGGCCTGGACGGCGCGACGGTGCTGCTCAAGGACATCGTGACCCGGCAGGTCCTGCGCTGCCACTCGGCCACGGGCTATCTCGGGGAAAGCGGCCAGCTCTGGTACGTCCGCCTGCTGCCCCCGCCGCCCGTCCTGAACATCGGCCACCATGTGGTCCTCACCACGCCCTATGTGGTGCTCGACGGGACGGAACGGCGGTTCCTGGACTGCATCGACCGCGAGGTGGCCCGGATGGCCGCGGCCGGCGGCCGCCGGAAGGCGGCGGACGCCGAAGCCCTGCTGAAGTTCGGGCCGACCGCCAACTATTGGAACGAGTACATCTTCCTCGCCTACGTCAACCACCAGCCCGACGTCATCTTCCTGGCCGGCGTTCCCGACATCCTGGAGAGCCTGCCGCAGGCGCGATACGGCGTGGAGCCGCACCGGCACGACGACCGCGCCATGACCGGGAAGGCGACCCTCGTCTTCCGGGCCGCCCTTGGGCCCAAGCTCTACCGGGACATCGAGATTCCGGGCGACCGCTCCCTTTACGACCTTGCCGCGGCCATCGTCCGGGCCTACGGGTTCGACCTGGACCATGCCTTCGGGTTCTTCCCCAAGCTCACCGGCAACATCTACAACGCCAAGCCCCGCTATGAGCTGTTTGCGGACATGGGTGAGGGCGGCGATTCCCTCAGCGTCAAGGGCACGACGGTGGCCCAGGCGTTCCCGAAGGTGGGGAAGGCGATGACCTTCCTGTTCGACTATGGCGACGAGTGGCGGTTCCGGGTCGAGGTCCTGGCGCACGGCGAGCGGGAGCCGCGCAAGCGCTACCCCAAGGTCGTCGCGTCGGTCGGCAAGGCCCCGCCCCAGTACCCGGACCCCGACGACGACTTCGACGAGGAGGATTGAGCCGGCCAACCCGCCGTAGCCCCGCTCCCGGTCAGCGCCGTTGCCGCCTTGACCACCACCGAAGAGACATCCGCCGAAGAGACATCCACCGACGAGACATCGGGCTGGCCATGGCCGTTCCGACCCTGGGAGGACGTTACCCCGGCGCGTCTTCGACGGCCTCACGGTGCCGCTCGGCCGACCCGGATGGGGGTGCCCGATGTTGTCCGGCCCGCCGGTTGCCTGTAAATTCAGAATTTGAAGGCAACCGAGACGGAGGGGCTTGTGCGGGAACTCGGGCTGGCCATGCAGACCCTGTTCGCCGACCTGGAGCAGCGGTGCCTGGACGCCGAGTTCGACGCGGCGTTCCCCGCCACCGGCAGCTTCTCCAAGAAGGAGCGGAAGGGGCGGGGATACTGGTACTTCCAGGGGTATGAGGACGGCCACCGCTACAGCCGCTACGTCGGCCCCGCCGAGGACCCGGAGATCACCGCCCGCGTCGAGCGGTTCCGCGACCTGAAGGCGGACTTTACCGAGCGGCGGCGGATGGTGTCCGCCCTGAAGGCCGCCGGGCTGCCGTCGCCGGATGCCTTCACCGGCGACCTCGCCGAAGCCCTGTGGCAGGCCGGCGTGTTCCGGCTGCGTGGCGTGCTGGTCGGCACGCTGGCCTTCCAATGCTATGCCGGCCTGCTGGGCGTCCGACTGCCCGCCGCCCATCTCCGCACCGGGGACATGGACATCGCCCAGTTCCACTCGGTGTCCATATCCGTCGAGGACAGCCTGCCGCCCATTCTCGACGTGCTCCGGAAGGTGGACGCCAGCTTCCAGGAGGTGCCGCATCAGGCCGACGCCCGGCAAGCCACGGCGTTCCGGAACCGCAAAGGCTTCCTGGTGGAATTCCTGGTGCCCAACACCGGCAAGGACGAGCATCAGGGAAAGCCCACCGCCATGCCGGCCCTCGGCGGGGCCGCCGCCCAGCCCTTGCGGTTCCTCGATTTTCTGATCCACAACCCGGTCCGGTCGGTTCTGCTACACGCTGGCGGTGTGCCGGTCCGGGTGCCGGCACCGGAGCGATATGCCATCCACAAGCTGATCGTCGCGGCACGGCGGCGAGCCGACCCGAACGGCCGATTGAAAGCCGACAAGGACGTGGCCCAAGCCGGGATTCTGATCGAAGCCATGGCCCGCAGGCATCACCGTGATCTTGCCGACGCCTGGATCGAGGCGTGGTCGAGGGGGCCGAAATGGCGGGAAGCCTTGGCCGACGGCTTGTCCCGGCTGCCGGACGTCCAATGGGAAATGCTGGCCGACGCCATCCGGCGGGCCGGGGGGAACCAGAAGCGGAATGCCGAAGACATGGGCTTCCGAAAAGGCGGGGACTCCGGCGGGGCACAGGGGAGCGACGGCGTGTGACCGTCCGGCCGAACGGGCTGCGCCCTTGAGGGGCATAGGGCCGCCTGGAGCTTCTCGGCGATGCGGCTGGCCTGAGGCTGGCCAGGGCATTGAGGTCGATGTGGATGGCTGGGCCGGCAGGATCGGGCAGGGCGGCACCGGCCGTTACCGGGAATTCCGCCGCTTCCGGGCGAATTCCTGTGTCGCATCACTGTCCTGGGAAGGAATGGTGGAGCCGAGGAGGATTGAACCGGCTACCTCGCCGCGGCCCCGCTTCCGGTCATCGCCGTTGCCTGTCGGACCCGGTCTGATAGAGTGCCGCCGACTTGCACACTTTTGAAGAGACGTTGGGCTTGCGATGGCCGTTCTGACTCTGGATCAGCTTGAATCCCACTTGTGGAAAGCCGCCGATATCCTGCGGGGTTCTATCGATTCGTCGGACTACAAGCACTACATCTTCGGGTTGCTGTTCTACAAGCGGCTCTGCGACGTGTGGGAAGAGGAGTACGAGGAGCGGCTGGCCAAGTACGGCGACGCCGCTCTGGCCGCCGACCCGGACGAGCACCGTTTCCATATCCCCGAGGGGAAATTCTGGAAGGATGTGCGGAAGCTGCCTACCGACATTGGCACCGCCCTGAACAATGCGTTCGACGCGGTTGAAGACGCGAATCATCGCCTTCGGGGCGTCTTCCAGGATGTGGACTTCAACAACAAGGAACGGTTCCCCGACGCCAAGCTTGAGAAGCTGCTCCAGCATTTCGAGAAACATCGTCTCCGTAACGCCGACGTGGAGCCGGACGTTCTGGGGCAGGCGTACGAATACCTGATCGAGCGGTTCGCCGACGATTCCGGCAAAAAGGGCGGTGAATTCTACACCCCTAAGATGGTGGTGCGGCTGCTGGTGGAGTGCCTGCGGCCCGAGGAGGGCATGTCGATTTACGACCCCACCTGCGGATCGGGCGGCATGCTGCTGGAAGCCTTCCACCATCTGGAGCGGCAGGGCAAGAATGCCCGCAGCCTGACCCTGTGCGGACAGGAAAAGAACCTGAACACCTGGGCCATCGCCCAGATGAACCTGTTTCTGCATGACATTCAGGACTTCAAAATCGCCCGTGGCGACACGCTGCTCGATCCCAAGCACCTGACCGGCGACGGCACCAAGGCGATCCGCACCTTCGACCGGGTGCTGGCGAACCCGCCCTTCTCCCTGAAGGACTGGGGCCACGAGGTCTGGAGCAAGGGCGACCGGTTCGGCCGCGACCGCTACGGCTGCCCGCCCAAATCCTACGGCGACCTCGCCTTCGTGCAGCATATGGTCGCCAGCCTGCGGCAGGACGGCATGCTGGGGGTGGTGCTGCCGCACGGTATCCTGTTCCGCGGCGGGGCGGAGGGCCGCATCCGCGAGGGCCTGTTGAAGGACGACCTGATCGAGGCGGTGATCGGCCTCGCCCCCAACCTGTTTTACGGGGCCGGCATTCCCGCCTGCATCCTGATCGTCCGCAAGTCGAAGCCGAAGGACCGCCGGGGGAAGGTGCTTTTCGTCAACGGGGCCGAGCAGTTCATCGAGGGCAAGGCCCAGAACCACCTGTCCGACGCCAACGTCGCCACGCTCGCCAAGGCGTATCACGACTACGCCGATGTGGACCGGCTGGCTCGCGTGGTGCCGATGGCGGAGATCGTCGGCAACGACCACAACCTCAACATCAGCCGCTATGTCCACCTGACCGAGGAGGAGGAGGATCTGGACGTGGCCGAGGAGGTCCAGAAGCTTCTGGACCTGCGGGAGCAGCGGGACGCCGCCGAGGCCCGGATGATGGGGTTCCTGCGGGAACTCGGCTACCTGCCGGATGGGGCGTGAGGCTGACCATGCCGGACAGCAACGTCATTCTCCAGCGGACCGGGTCGGCAACCTGTAAGTACGGCTTACAGGTTCGAGCCGAGGGAGCAACTGTCAAAGATCATTTGACGGTTCAGGCCGAGGGACAGCGGTCGGCTTCACGGGCCATCACCGTCAACGAACGGCCGCTTCTCAACGGGAGCGGCCGGATTAGCCACGACGCCATGAAACGCATCGCCCACGACCGATACGACGAGTTCGACCGGCAGCGGAAGCAGCAGGACGCCATCGCCGCCTACTTGAAGGAATTGAAGGCCTTTGAGGCAGAGGTGGCAAAGGCTCGGAAGGGGAGCGGGCGATGAAGGTGCCAGAGGAGTGGCGGGCGACGACGTTCGGTGATGTCGCAGACCTGATTTCCGGTCAGCACATTCCAGCAAGCCAATACTCTCAAGAGCCTGTCGGAATTCCTTATCTCACAGGCCCCTCCGATTTCCCTGATGGCCAGATCACTGGCTCCAGTTTCACTCAGTTCCCAAGAGTAGTGTGCGAGCCAAAGGATGTGCTCATCACTGTTAAAGGGTCTGGGGTAGGGAAAATATGTATCGCTGACAGAAAATACTGCATCAGCAGACAGTTGGCGGCTCTGAGGGCTCGTGATGTAGATGCGAGCTTTTTGTACTATGCGGTTGAGTCGATGGTGTCCGAGCTTGCGAGCGGGGCAACGGGATTTATTCCTGGAATCTCGCGGGGGCAAGTTTTGGACTTGGGAATGTATCTTCCTCCGCGTTCTGAACAAATTCGTATCGCAGAAATTCTTTCCGGAGTGGATGAGGTTATCCAAGCAACACAGTCAGTTATTGAGCAGACCCGCACGGTCAAGCAGTGCGTGCTGAAACGCGTGCTAGCCAAAGGTATCGGACATAGCCGTTTCAAACAGACAGAGATTGGAGAAATTCCGGAGACGTGGAAGGTTCGTGCTATCGGCGAACTCGGAGAAGTAAACGCGGGTAGGCAGAGGTCTCCACATTTTACGGAGGGCACTCTACGTCCTTACCTCCGTGTTGCGAACGTATTTGACGGCTTTATAGGCGAGGGCGATTTGCTCAGCATGAAATTTACCGAAGACGAGTATGAGCGTTATCGTCTGAAGCCAGGGGACATTTTGTTGAACGAGGGGCAAAGCTTGGAGTTGGTCGGTCGCAATGCGGTTTATGAGGGCGTACCCGCTGACTGCTGCTTCCAAAACACTTTGGTTAGGTTCCGGAGTGGCCCTGAGGTCAAAGTGGGGTTTGCCTACGCATTGATGCAACACCTGTTCTCTTCGGGTCAATTTATGGCGATCGCCACTCAAACCACATCAGTTGCCCACTTGGGTGTCAAGAGGTTCGCAAATCTTCTAGTCCCGCTTCCACCTCAAGATGAGCAGTCAAGGATATCGGCGATCCACAGCCAGTTTGTTCAGACCCTGAACTCACAAACACAGAAGCATAGTGAATTGGTGTCGCTGAAGAATGCCCTCCTGTCCGACCTTCTGACCGGCCGGAAGCGGGTCACCGCCGACGCCTTATCCCCCGCAGTATAACGCACGACCACAGGGAGCAGCACCGTGGCCCAGGGCATGGAATGGCACCTCGCCGAACGACCCACCATCGCATGCCTTGAGGCCATGGGCTACCGCTTCGTCCCGCCGGAGGAGCACGCCGCCCTTCGGGACGGCGAGAATCAGGTGCTGTTCCGTCCCCACCTTATCGAGGCCATCCAGCGGATCAACGGCGTCTCGCTGGCCGACGCCCAGGCCGCTTACGCCGACCTCGTGTCGGTCAACGACAACGAAGTATGGCTCAAAAAGCTCCGCGGCGACTTCAGCCGGCCGGTGCAGGGGGAAGTGACGCGACGAACCCTGCGGGTGGTCGATTTCGCCAACCCGGCCAACAACCGGCTAACCGTCACCCACCAGTTCCGCGTCAAGGCCGAACGGACCCGGATTCCCGACGTGGTGGTCCACCTGAACGGCATTCCGGTGGTGGTGATCGAGTGCAAAAGCCCGATCAACCACAAGGACAAGACCGGCGAGGCGTTCGACCAGATCCGGCAGTATGAGCGGGACATCCCCCGGCTGTTCCTGTCCAACGTCTTCAACATCGTCACCGACGGCACCAACTGCCTCTACGGCTCCACCGGCAGCCCGTCGAAGTTCTTCGCGGCGTGGCGGGACCCGTGGCCCCGCCGGGAGTCCGACTTCACCGACGAGTTGTCCAAGGGGCTGTGGTGCCTGCTGGAACCATCCCGCCTGCTCGACCTGATCGCCCACTTCGTGGTGTTCGAGAAGACCGAGGAGGGTATCGTCAAGAAGATGTGCCGCTACCAGCAGTTCCGGGCGGTCAACAAGATCGTCGGGCGGGTGGTGGAAAACCGGCACCGCCGGGGGCTGGTCTGGCACACCCAGGGGTCGGGCAAGTCGCTGACCATGGTCTTCGCCGCCCTGAAGCTGAAGACCCACCGGACGGTGGAGTCGCCCGAACTGACCAACCCCAACATCCTGGTGCTGACCGACCGGGTGGATCTGCACACCCAGATCAGCGGCACCTTCACCGCTTGCGGTCTGCCGAATCCCAAGAGTATCGAGAGCATCCGCGGCCTGCGGGACCTGATGGACGGCCGGACCGATGGGTTCATGGCGTTATCGACCATCTTCAAGTTCCAGGGCTCCGAGGAACCGGTCGCGAACTCCGCCACCTGGATCGTCATGGTGGACGAAGCCCACCGCACCCAGGAAAAGGACCTCGGGGCCTTTCTGCGGAAGACGCTGCCCGACGCCCGCTTCTTCGGCTTTACCGGCACGCCGATCAAGAAGGACGACAAGGACACCTACGCCAACTTCGGCGTGGTCGGCGAGGGCTATCTCGACAAGTACGGCATCGACGACGCCGTGGCCGACGGGGCGACGGTGCCGATCTACTACACCGGCCGCAAGACCGACTGGCGCATCGACGAGGCCAAGATCGACATCCTGTTCGACCAGTGGTTCGCCGACCTGCCCGACGACAAGCTGGCCGAACTGAAAAAGCGGGGCGTGACGGTCGCCGATCTGGTCAAGCACCCGAGGCGGATCGCCCTGATCGCCTACGACATCTGGACCCACTTCAAGGAATACGCCCGCCCCGACGGCTTCAAGGCCCAGATCGTCGCCTTCGACCGCGAGGCGGTGATCCTCTACAAACGGGCCTTGGACGCGGTCATCGTCGAGGATCTGGCCGCCGAGGGCATGCCCAGCGAGGACGCCCAGGCTATGGCCGCGGCCATGTCGGCCTGCGTCTACTCGTCATCCCAGGAGGACGGGAAGCCGAGCGAGGATGAATACACCCAATCGATCCGCGATGACCTTGTGGCCCACTATCTGGACGACAAGGCCGAGATCGATGTGAAAAAGGCGTTCGGCAAGAAGGGTGTCCGGCCGGACTTCCTCATCGTCTGCGACAAGCTGCTGACCGGGTTCGATGCTCCCGCCGAATCCGTCATGTATCTCGACAAGCCGCTGAAGGAGCACGGTCTGCTCCAGGCCATCGCCCGTACCAACCGGGTCGCCGATGCGGCCAAACGGAACGGGCTGATCGTCGATTACATCGGCGTGTCCGCCCATCTGGACAGGGCTCTCGCCTCCTACCGGGCCGACGATGTCCGCAACGCAATGCGGGATCTGGACGACCTCCGCAACCAGCTTCGGGCCGCCCACGCCGCCGTGCTCCACATGATGAAGGGGGTGAAGCGGGCCGGCGGGCGGCTCGACAAGGACGGCCTGAAGGCCGAGTTCGACCAGCTTGTCGCCCGGCTGAAACCCGACGAGACCCAGTGGATCGAGTTCCGCAAGGCGGCCCGCGAGTTCATCGGCCTGTACGAGGCCGTCAGCCCGGACCCCTGCGTGCTGGAGTTCACCGCCGACCTGAAGTGGGTGGCCCTGTTCCTTCAGTACGCCACCCAGGCCATCGAGAAGCGGGAGGCGTTCGACCAGCGGTCCTACAGCCGCAAGATCCGCGACATGCTGGAACGCCACCTCGACGCCACCGGGCTGAGCGTGACGGTGAAGCTCCGCCACATCACCGATCCGGAGTTCTGGGATGACTTCAAGGTCGAGGGCAAGACCGAGGACGAACTCCAGACGGCGGCGATCCGCAAGACCACCGAACTCCGCAAGGTCGTCTACGAACGACTGGCCCGGAACGCCCACCAGTACGGCAAATTCTCCGACCGGCTGCGGGAGTTGCTGGAAAAGCTGGAAAGTGCCCAGCTTTCCAACGCCGAAAAGCTGACGAAGCTGGAGGACTTTGCCAAGGACCTGAAGGCCGAGGCGACCGCCCATGAGAAAGCCGGGATGTCGGAGGGGGCCTACGGCATCCTCCAAATCCTCCTGGCCTTCGGCGCCGGGGAGGGGGCGGACGGGTTGGCGGAGCGGATCGCCGCCCTTTACGAGGATGATGCGACCGCCCCGCGATTGTGGCAGGAGAAGGAAGGGCTGCGGAGGTCGCTGCGGCAGCAGGTCCGCGGCTTTGCCCACGACTTCGGCCTGGGGAACCTCAAGGAAGTCCCCGAGCAGGTCGAGGCGTTCGCCCTCAAGCAGTTCGCCAAGGTCTGATCCCATGCCCATGCTGACGGTCGGCAGCGTCGAGATCCCCTACATATTGCGTCGCTCCGACGCGGCGACGCGGGCACGCATCACCGTCACGCCGGACAGCGTCGAGGTGGTCGTGCCCTTCGCCGCCACCGAGGACGAGATTGCCGGCGTGCTCCACCGCCGCCGGGCATGGCTGTACGAGCAGACCCGCCACATGGCCGAGCGGATGGCCCGCTCCAACGCGGTCCGGCGGTTCGTCAGCGGGGCCAAGATCCCCTACCGCGGCCGGCTCATGCGGCTGCGGGTTGAGCCGTGCGACGACACGCTGGTGAGCGTCGCCTACCGCAACGGCTTCCTGGTCGGCTGCCCGCGGTCCGTGGCTCCTTCCTCCCACGACAACCTGATCGAGTCGGCGTTGCGGCTGTGGCTGAGGAAGCGGCTCCGCCAGGATGTCGCCGACCTCGTCCGCCGGCACGGCGAGCCGAACGGGCTGAAGCCGAAGGATGTCCGGGTCAAGGACCAGAAGCACGTCTGGGGAAGCTGTGGGATCGACCGCGTCGTAAACCTGAACTGGCAGTTGGTCTTTGCCCCCCGGACGGTGCTGGAATACGCGGTGGTCCATGAGCTCTGCCACTTGCGCTACCGCGCCCACGACCGGGCATTTTGGGGCTTGGTCGGAACCATCCTGCCGGACTGGGAAGCCAGGAAGGCGTGGCTGGACCAGAACGAGCATTTCCTGACGCTGCGGCGTGTGGAGCCGACCTGATGGCCATTCCCGACTTCCAGACCCTGATGCTCCCCGTTCTGAGGAGCGCCGCCGGTGGTAGCGAGGTCCGCATCGGCGACGTGGTGGACCAGCTTGCCAACGCGTTCGCACTGACGGACGAGGATCGTGCCCAGCTTCTTCCCTCGGGCCGGCAGACAACCTTCGCCAACCGGGTGCATTGGGCCAAAAGCTACCTGACCAAGGCCGGATTGGTGGACCTGACGCGACGGGCGCATTTCCGCATCACACCGGTAGGGCGAGAGGTTCTGAGGTCTCCGCCGGAGCGGATCACCATCCGTTTCCTGGAGCGGTTTCCGAGCTTCAAGGGCTTCCGCGAGGGGGAAGCCGGAACGGCCGGGGCCGCCCAAATTGCCGAGGTCGTGCTGTCGGCGGCCGAGAACCCCCTGACCCCTGACGAAGCGATGCGGCAGGCTCACCTGCGAATCGAGGCATCGTTGGCCGAGGAGATCCTCCAGCGGGTGCGGTCCGGGACGCCGGCCTTCTTCGAGAAGACCGTCGTTCGCCTGCTGATCACCATGGGCTACGGCGGGTCGGTGACGGAACTCGACAAGGCTCTGGTCGGCAAGTCCGGCGACGATGGAGTGGACGGCATCATCGACCAGGACCCGCTTGGGCTGGATCGGGTGTATGTCCAGGCAAAGCGGTACGCCGACGGCAACACCGTCGGGGCGGGGGCGATCCGCGACTTCTTCGGCAGCCTGAACCTGTTCAAGGCAACCAAGGGGCTGTTCGTCACCACCTCGGCCTTCACCACGTCGGCCAGGGAGACGGCCGACCGGCTCGGCACCCGTATTGTGCTGATCGACGGCATCCAACTGGCCAAGCTCATGATCCGGCACGAGGTCGGATGCAGGATCGAGGAGACCTTGCACATCAAGAGGGTGGACGAGGACTTCTTCGAATAACGGTCGAGCCTGCGCCGGAGATGGGGCGGGCAACAGGGACGATGCCGGGCCTCCGGCCATCAACGCGGCGCTCTTGCAGCCCATGTTTCGGAGAGCATGACCCCATTGTCCCCGGCCCCATCGCCAAGGGCGAAGGCAAGCTCATGGGGCATCCGAGCCTCACGGAGAGCATCCCGGAACCGCCGACGGCCCCGCATCCACAGCCCCATGGGACGCCGCTTGGGCAACAGGGATGTGCGACACCCTGGACGGGCTGAAACGGCGGATTTCGAAGGGGATGGAGGCGATTCGGCGACGCCGCATGCGACAGGGCGGTGTCACACCACGGGGAATTCCGCCGCGTGCCAGCGAATTCCTCTGTCGCATCACGGTCCTGGGAAGGAATGGTGGAGCCGAGGAGGATCGAACTCCCGACCTACGCATTGCGAACGCGTCGCTCTCCCAGCTGAGCTACGGCCCCACACCGCCTGCCGGCGTGGGCGGGATAATGGTCATGCGCGGGGGGCCTGTCAAGCCTCCTGACGCGGCGATTCGCGTGGCCGGCAAGTCGCGCGGCGGATGGCGCGCCGGTGCGTGCCGGCGCGCGGTGCGCGGTACTGGACAGGCTTCGCCGCTTGCGATTAGGGTGCCGCAAAAGCGGACAAAACGGACGGGCCGGGCATGATAGCGCTTTACCTGCTGATCGACACCGTTCTCAGCCTCTTCGTGTGGCTGCTCATCGCCTCGGCGGTGCTGAGCTGGCTGGTGGCGTTCAACGTCGTCAACACGCGCAACCGCGCGGTCTACGTCATCGGTGACTTCCTCTACCGGATCACCGAACCCCTGCTGCGGCCGATTCGCCGCGTCCTCCCGAACATGGGCGGCCTCGACATCTCGCCGATCGTCCTGATCCTGCTGATCTTCTTCATCCGCAACCTGCTGGCCGAATATTGGCCGCGGTTCTGACGGGGAGCGGGTGACGGGGCCGATCGAAGCGGTGGCGGACGGCGTGCGGCTGCGGCTGCGCGTCACGCCCAAGGCGTCGCGCAACGCCGTCGCCGGGCTCGCCGACACGGCGGCGGGGGGCAAGGCGCTGAAGGTCACGGTGACCGCCGTGCCGGAAGGCGGCAAGGCCAACGAGGCGGTGGTCAGGCTGCTGGCCAAAGCCTGGAAGTTGCCCAGGACCAGCCTGACGGTGGTGGCCGGCGCCACCGACCGGAACAAGATTGTGCATGTGGCCGGCGATCCGGCCGCGCTGATGCGCCGCCTGCGCGCGGCCATCGAATCGGGTGTGGAGACGGAGGGTTCCGATGGCTGAGGCCAGGATCATCGACGGCAAGGCCTTCGCGGCCGGGCTGCGCGCGCGCGTTGCCGCGGGGGTCGCGGCGCTCAAGGCCAGCCATGGCGTCACCCCCGGCCTCGCCGTGGTGCTGGTGGGCGAGGACCCGGCGAGCCAGGTCTATGTCCGTTCCAAGGAGCGGGCGCTGGTCGAGCTGGGCATGAACTCCTTCGACCACCACGAGCCCGCCGACTTCGCCCAGGCGGACCTGCTGGCCCTGATCGACCGGCTCAACGCCGACCCGGCGGTGCACGGCATTCTGGTGCAGCTGCCGCTGCCCGGCCATATCGACACCGCGGCGGTGCTGGCCCGCATCGCCCCGGAGAAGGACGCCGACGGCTTCCACCTGATCAACGCCGGCAAGCTGGCCACCGGCAACCCCGGGGCCATCGTACCCTGCACCCCGCTGGGCTGCCTGCTGCTGATCCGCGACACGCTGGGGCCGGACCTGAAGGGCCTCCGCGCGCTGGTGCTGGGCCGCTCCAACATCGTCGGCAAGCCGATGGCGCAGCTCCTGCTCCAGCAGGATTGCACGGTCACCGTCGCCCATTCGCGCACCCGCGATCTGCCCGGCGAATGCCGGCGCGCCGACATCCTGGTGGCCGCCGTGGGCCGGCCCGAGATGGTGCGCGGCGACTGGATCAAGCCGGGGGCCACGGTCATCGACGTCGGAATCAACCGGGTGCCGGCCGCGGCGGCGGGCAAGACCCGGCTGGTCGGCGACGTCGCCTACGCCGAGGCCGCCGCGGTGGCCGGCGCCATCACGCCGGTGCCGGGCGGCATCGGCCCGATGACCATCGCCTGCCTGATGCTGAACACGCTCGCCGCCGCCTGCCGCGCCGCCGGCGCCCCGGTCCCGGCCGAGGCGCTTGCATGATCACCGTCTACGCCCGCGCGGACGGGCGGGTCGTCGAACAGCCGCTCGGCCTCGGCGACCCGCTGCCGCCGGGCACGGTGTGGATCGACCTCCTGCGCCCGGACGAGGCGGAGCGTGCGCGCATCGGCGCCGCCACCGGCTGCGACCTGCCGACGCGCGAGGAGATGAAGGAGATCGAGGCGTCGAGCCAGCTCTACACCGAGGGCGAGGCGCTCTACCTGACCACCGCGGTCATCGCGCGGGCCGACACGCCCCACCCGGAGCAGGGCGAGATCACCTTCGTGCTGACGGCCCGGCACATGATCACGCTGCGCTACACCGAGCCGCGCTCGGTCGCCACCTTCGCCGCCCGCACCAGCCGCCAGCCGGAGCTGCTGGCCAGCGCCGAGGACGCGCTGCTCGGCATCCTCGACGCGGTCATCGACCGCGTCGCCGACGTGCTGGAGCTGATCGGCGGGCGCATCGACGGGCTGTCCGCCCGCATCTTCACCGACTCGCTGGACAGCCGCGGCTTCGGCCGAACCGCCAAGAAGCCGGACCAGTTGCAGGACGTGCTGCGCGGCATCGGGCGCGCCGGCGACCTGACGCACAAGGTGCGCGACAGCCTCGCCGGGCTGGACCGGCTGACCGCCTTCCTGTCCTCCGTCGCCGCCGGGCGCCTCAGCAAGGAGCAGAAGGCCGCGCTGAAGACGCTGACCCGCGACCTGCGCTCGCTGAACGAGCATGCCGGCTTCCTGGCCCATGAAGCCAACTTCCTGCTCGACGCCACGCTCGGCCTCATCAACATCGAGCAGAACGCCATCATCAAGATCTTCTCGGTGGTGGCGGTGGCGCTGATGCCGCCGACGCTGATCGCCTCGGCCTACGGCATGAACTTCCGGCACATGCCGGAGCTGGAGTGGAGCTTCGGCTATCCCATGGCGCTGCTGCTCATGGTGCTGTCGGCCGTGGTGCCGCTCTGGTATTTCCGCCGCCGCGGCTGGCTGTAGGCCCGGCCGCCGATGACGACCCACCGATAACGACCCGCCGACAACGACCCGCCAAGGACGAGGGGTGCGCCGCCATGATGGTCCTGTCCGATCCGGCCCTCGACGCCCTCCTCGCCCAGGACGTTCCCTACGGCGACCTCACCACCGACAGCCTGGGGATCGCCGCCGCCCCGGCCCGCATCCGCTTCGCCGCGCGCGGGGCCATGGTGCTCGCCGGGACCGAGGAGGCCGCCCGCCTCGTCGAGAAGGCCGGCGGCGCGGTCCGCACCGTCCGGCCGAGCGGCAGCGCGGTGGAGGCCGGCGCGGTCTTCCTGGAGGGGGAGGGCACCGCCGGCGCCCTGCACCGGGCCTGGAAGGTGGCGCAGACCCTGGTCGAATACGCCTCGGGCATCGCCACCCGCGCCCACCGCATCGTCGCCGCCGCCCCCGGCGTCACCGTGGCCTGCACGCGCAAGAACTTCCCCGGCGCCAAGGATCTGTCGGTCAAGGCGGCGCTGGCCGGCGGCGCGGTGATGCACCGGCTGGGCCTGTCGGAGACGCTGCTGGTCTTCCCGGAGCACCGCGCCTTCCTGTCCGGCCCGCCCGCCGCCTGGATCGCCGAGCTGCGCCGCCGGGCGCCGGAGAAGAGGATCGTCGTCGAGGCCGCGTCGGTGGAGGAGGCGGTGGCCCTGGCCCGCGCCGGGGCGGAGGTGGTGCAGCTCGAGAAGCTGCCGCCCGAGGCCGCCCGCGCGGTGGTGGAAGCCACGCGCGGCCTCGACCCGGCCCCGCTGATCGCCGCGGCCGGCGGGGTGGACGAGGGCAACGCGGCGGCCTACGCCGCCGCCGGCTGCGGCCTGCTGGTCACCTCGGCGCCCTTCTTCGGCCGCCCGGCCGACGTCAAGGTCTGGCTGGAGCCGGCGTGACCCCGCCGCCGGCCCCGGCCCCGGCCCCGGCCCTCCCCGCACCGGCCGGCGAAGGACGGTGACCGCGGGGCGGCCGGGCCGGCGCGCGTTGATCCGCCCTGCGCGTGTGGCGTATATACGATCAAGGCGATGACCTTTTTCAAAAGTCATGCGGATCGTCACAGAAACCGAAATGGCGGCGCGGCTGGCGCTCGACAACCCGTGGTGGTCCGGCGGCCCGCCGGAGGCGGAGCTGGCCGCCCTGCCCCGGCGCGCCTTCCTCGACGCCTTCCTGCGCCGGATCGGCCGGCCCGGCCCGGCCGCGCCCCTGGTCCTGGCCGGGCCGCGGCGCGTCGGCAAGACGGTGCTGGTCCGCCAGGCCATCCAGCGCCTGCTGGAGACCGGGACGCCGGCGCAAAACCTCGCCTACGCCGCGCTCGACGCGCCGGCGGTGCAGGGGGTGCCGCTCGACCGGCTGGTCGCCGCCCTGGCGGCGCGGGCCGAAGGACCGGCCATGATTGTCCTCGACTCCATCCAGCAGGCCCGCGGCTGGGAGGAGCGGCTGGCGGCGGTCGCCGCGGCCCATCCCGAGGCCCGGATCGTCGCCGTGACCGCCGGCGGGGCGCGGCCGGGGCCGCCTCCCGGCTGCGCCGCCTTCGTCCTGCCGCCCCTGACCTTCGCCGAGCATCTGCGCCTGACCGGGGCGGAGCGCGAGCTGATCGAGCCGCTGGCCCTGGGCAAGGGGCCGCCGATGTATCTGGCGCGGGACGTGGCGGCGCTGAACGCGCGCTTCCTCCACTACATCAACGGCGGCGGCTTCCCGGAAGCGCTGCTTCTGCGCCCGCCCCACGGCGACGCCGCGCGGCGGCTGCGCGGCGAGGTTCTGGGGGCGCTGCTCCACCAGGATCTTCCCGGCCTGGCCGGCATCGGGGGCACGGCCGAGCTGAACGCCCTGTTCCTTCTGCTCGCCCGCAACACCGGGCGGGAGCTGTCCATCGAGGCGGTCGCCGAGCGCGCCGGCATCGCCAAGAACACGGTCCGCCGCTACCTCGACTATCTGGAAGCCTCCTTCCTGATCGTCCGCATGGCGCGGGTGCATCCGGAGGGCGGGCGGTTCCGGCGCATGCGGACCTTCAAGGTCCATCTGGCGGCGCCCTGCCTCTACGCCGCCCTGTTCGGGCCGGTCACCGCGGACGACCCGGCCTTCCCCGCGCTCGCCGAGAGCGCGGTGGTCGGCCAATGGCTGGCCTCGCCGGAGCGCAGCCGGCTGCATTTCGCGCGGCTGCCCGAGGGGCCGGTGGACCTCGTCTCCCTGGCCGCCGACGGCGGCCGGCCGAGTTGGGCCTGCGCGCTGGCCGCCGCCGGCGACGGCGCCGCGGCCGGCGAGGCTTCGATCAACGGGCTGATCCAATTTGCCAAGCGCAACGCGCCGCTGCGCTGGGTCGGCGCCACCACGCGGACGCTCGCCGCCCTCCGGTCCCACGACGGGATCGAGGTGTGGCACCGCCCGGCCAGCCAGTATTGCTACGAGGTCGGCCGCCGGGTCGCCGAGGACGCCGCGTCGTGAGGTTGGATCAGCGCGCTGATCCTATCGGTCGTGGGGCGGGGCGATCTGGTCCAGCCGGTGCGCGAAGTCCACGTCGGCCTGGGTCAGCCCGTCCACCGCGCGGGTGTACAGGATCACCTCCACCCGGCCCATGTCGTTGAACCATTCCGGGTGGTGGCCGACCCGCTCGGCGAGCAGCGCGACCCGGCTCATGAAGCCCCAGGCGGCGGAGAAGTCGGAAAAGTGGTAGGTCTTGCGGATCGCGTCGCGCTCCAGCACCTCCGACCAGCCGTGCAGTTCCTTGAGGGCGGTCTGCCGCTTGGCGCCCACCAGCTTGTCCGACATCGTCACGCCTCCCCCTTTGGTTGGAGGCCGGCTTCCGGACCGGAGCCGGCCTCTCGAAAGTGGATCCCGGTTTAGCGCCGCTTGGCGCGACGGGCAAGCTCCGCTACCTTTCCGGTCATGATCCGCACACCCGCCCATTTCCACAGCGTCCCGCCCTCCACGGCCGATTTCGAGCGGATGGCCGAGGCGGCCCTGGCGACCATTCCCGAGGCGCTGCTGGCGCCGGTCGGCAACATCCTCATCCAGGTCGAGGAGTTCCCCGACGAGGAAACCGAACGGGAGATGGAGCTGGAGAGCCCCTTCGACCTGCTGGGCCTCTACCGGGGCGTGGACCTCACCCGGCAGAGCGTCATCGACGTCCGCACCGGTCCCGACATGATCTTCCTTTACCGCCGCCCGATCCTCGACTACTGGTGCGAGACCGGCGAGGAGCTGTACGCCATCGTCCGCCACGTCCTCATCCACGAGATCGGCCATCATTTCGGCCTGTCCGACGAGGACATGGAGCGCATCGAAGCGATGGGGTGACGGGGCGGAGGGCAGGGCTTTGGGAACGGGAACGTGAGGGGCAGGCATGGATTCCGGCCTTTTCTTCAGGCTGCATGACGGGCTTCCGCGCCAGGCCCCCGGTTCCGACGCGGCGACCCAGGATGCCGTCCGCCGCCTGAAGCCGCACGGCCTTCCCGACGACCCGCGGGTGCTCGACATCGGCTGCGGGCCGGGCCGCTCGCTGATGGTGCTGGGCCGGGTGACCGGCGGCCGTGTCATCGGCATCGACCTGCACGAGCCCTTCCTGGCCGAGGCGCAGGCCCGCATCGACGCGGCCGGGCTGGGCCGCCGCCTGTCGGTGCACAAGCGCTCCATGCTCGACCTGCCGGCGGCCGGAGACGGGCTGTTCGAACCCGGAAGCTTCGATCTGCTGTGGGCCGAGGGCTCCATCTGTCTGGCCGGCTTCGACGAGGGGCTGCGGCGCTGGCGCCCCCTGCTGCGGCCGGGCGGCCTGTTCGGCCTGACCGAGCTGACCTGGCTGACCGCGGCCCCCCCGGCCGAGGCCGTGGCCTTCTGGCAGAACGACTATCCCGCCCTGCGCGACGAGGCGGCCAACCGCGCCGCCGCCGAGGCCGCCGGCTACCGGGTGCTGGACCGCTTCGCCCTCCCGCCCGAGGCGTGGTGGGACGAGTATTACGGCCCCCTCGGCGAACGCATCGCCGCCCACCGCACCGCCGGCGCCGACGACCCGGCCTGGGCGGCCGTGCTTGACGCGGCGGAGGCCGAGATCACGCTTTACCGGCGGGCCGGGCACAGCTACGGCTACGTCTTCTATCTGCTGAAGCGGGACGGCTGATCCGGCGGGGCGGGCGCGGCCTCCAGGACGGCGTGGACGCGGCGGCGCAGCTCCGGCAGCAGGTCGGCGGCGAACCAGGGGTGGCGGGCGATCCAGGCGGTGTTCCGCCAGCTGGGGTGGGGCAGGGGAATGACCTCCCCGCCATAGTCGCGCCACGCCGCCACGGTGTCGGTCATGGTGCGCCGGCGCCGCCCGCCCAGGTAATAGGCTTGGGCGTACTGGCCGATCAGCAGGGTCAGGCGCACCCCGGTCAGGGCGGCGCGCAGGGGCGGGTGCCACAGCGGGGCGCATTCCGGGCGCGGCGGGTGGTCGCCGCCGCGGGGTGCGGTGCCGGGGTAGCACAAGCCCATGGGCACGATGGCGATCCGCGATTCGTCGTAGAAATCCGCCCGGTCCAGGTCCAGCCATTGGCGCAGGCGGTCGCCGGACGGGTCGTTCCAGGGAACGCCGGTGGCGTGCACCCGGGCGCCCGGCGCCTGGCCGACGATCAGCAGGCGCGCGCCGATGGTCGCGCGCAGCGTGGGGCGGCAGCCGTGCGGCAGGTGCGGTTCGCACAGCCGGCAGGCGCGCGCGCGTTCCAGCAGGTCGGACAGGGGCTCGTCGGACGGGGGTTCGGGCATCGCGGAGTCATGGGGGTGGACGGGGGACCGGACGGCGGATTGGACGGTGGATGAGGGCATGGCCCGGAATCTTGTCCTTGCCCGTGGCCGGTTCAATGAGCGGGCGATGCCGGGAGGCGGTTGCGGGCTTCCGATCGGCAGGCTGGTGCATTAAGCAGGGGCTGCGAATTCCGCCCAAGCGACGAGGACGATGATGGACAATGGATTGACGTGCCCGCGGTGCAGCTCCGAGCACGTGTATCCGGACGGCAGCCTGTGGGTCTGCCCGGAATGCGCGCATGAATGGAACCCCCAGGCCGGCGCGGACGGTTCCGGCGCGGAGGAGGCGCCGGCGCAGGGCGTCCGCGACGCCCATGGCAATCCGCTCGCCGACGGCGACAGCGTGACCGTGATCAAGGATTTGAAGGTCAAGGGATCATCCCTGGTCGTCAAGGGTGGGACCAAGGTCAAGAACATCCGCCTGACGGATGGCGCCGACGGGCACAACATCGCCTGCAAGATCGACGGCATCGGCGCGATGAACTTGAAGTCCGAGTTCGTGAAGAAAGCCTGACGCCGATCGCGGGAGGCCGGCCTGCGTCGAACGCCGCAGGCCCAAGCCCGGTGTTGGAACCCGTTGTTTGATTCCGGTGGCGGGCGCGTCCGCGTGCCGGCCCTGTGGTCCGCCCGTCAGCGGAAGGCCAGGGGCAGGCCCTGGCCGGTACCCGCCGCGGCGCGGCGGGGGTCGTCCTCGCGCTCGGGCGGGCGGTCGAGCGAGGTGTCGGCCATCGGATCGCCCGTGCCGTGGCCGGCGAGGCGGTGGCCGTCCTCCGTCGCGGCGGAGCGGTAATAGCCGGCGATGTGGACGCGCACCGCCGAGGACAGGTTGACGGGGCCGCCGGTCGCCGTGCTGTACAGCGTCTCGATCCGGGAGACGAGGGCGTCGCGCGTCATCCGCTCGCGCCGGGCGATGTCGTCCAGCGCGTCCCAGATGGATGGTTCCAGCCGCATGCTCGTGCGGCGGCCGTTGACCTTGATGTTCTTCCCCACAAGCGCGCCGAGCATGGCCGTTCCAATATCCGATGCGAGCGTCCCATTGTATGAATTGCAATCCGAGGTCTGTCAATAACCTCTGAGGCCGAAGGGGTATAGGCCGCCCGGCCGGAGCGTCATCCGGCGAGCGCCAGAAGCTCGGCAACGAAGGCCGGCACCACCGCGGTGGCCGGCCCGTGGCGGGAATCGGCGAACAGCGAGGCGCCCAGCGACGCTTCCAGGTTCAGCTCGACGGTGAGGGCGCCGGCGGCGTGGGCCTCCGCCACGAATCCGGCGGCCGGATAGACGTTGCCCGAGGTGCCGATCGACACGAACAGGTCGCAGCTCTGGAGGGCGCGCCCGATCCGCTCCATATGGTAGGGCATCTCGCCGAACCACACCACGTCCGGGCGCAGGCCGGCCTTGCGGGCGCAGGCCGGGCAGACGTCCGCCGCCGACAGGTCGCCGCGGCAGTCGGCCACCGTGCGGCAGTGGGCGCAAACGGACTTCAGCAGCTCGCCGTGCATGTGGAGGGGCGCCCGGGAGCCGGCGCGCTCGTGCAGGTCGTCGATGTTCTGGGTGACCAGCAGCAGCTCGCCCGGCCAGCGCCGCTCCAGCTCGGCCAGGGCGGCGTGCGCGGCGTTCGGCCGGACCGCGGGGTCGAGCAGCCCGCGCCGCCGCTCGTTGTAGAAGCGGTGCACCAGCGCGGGGTTGCGCGCGAATCCCTGGGGGGTCGCGACGTCCTCCAGATCCACCTTGGCCCAGATGCCGTCGGCGCAGCGGAAGGTGTCCAGCCCGGATTCCTTGGAAATGCCGGCGCCGGTGAGGATGACGATCGAGTCGGTGGGTCTCAGCCGGGTGGTGATCTGCATGGTCTCCCCTTCGGGTTGCGCAGGGATGCCGCGGTCTCCGGAGCGAGACGAAAGACGAGCGGATGCCGATGGTCAAGGGTTCGTTCGGGCGGTGCCCGCGGCGCGGCCCGTGCCGGACCGCTGCAAGGCGTCTCGCCGCGCCCGGCGCCGATGGTTTATGGTGCCGGGATCGTCGCCTTCCTGGAAAACGGTCCCTGTCCATGCCCAGCCCGCCCGGCGTCCTCGACGGGGTTGCCTTGTTCGAATCCTTCACCGCCGCGGAACGCGAGGCGGTTGCCGCGCGCGGGCAGATCCTGGAGGTGCCGGCGGGCACCGTGCTGATGCGCGAGGGCGACGAGGCGGGAGCGCTCTACGTCCTGCTGGAGGGCACGGTGCGCGTGCTGCGCGCCGACGCGGTCGGCAACTCGGTCGAGGTCGGCTTCCGCCTGAAGGGGGAATGCTTCGGCGAGATGGCGCTGATCGACGGCGGGCTGCGCTCCGCCACCGTGGTCGCCGGCACGCGGGTTCGCGTGTTCGAGCTGGAGCGGGAGCTGTTCCTGGAGGTCATGGCCCGCGCCCCGGCCCTCATGTCCAAGCTGCTGCGCGAGCTGAGCCGCAAGATCCGCGACGTCTCCGAACGGGTGGTGCGCGAGGACCTGGAGCGCCGGACCCGCGCCGCCGAGGTGGAGCTGGCCCGCCACCGCGCCATCACCCAGGCGGTCACCGGGCTGGCGCACGAGATGAACACGCCGCTGGGAATCTGCGTCACCGCGGCCACCCACCTCCAGGAGGTCGCCGGGGCGGGGGCGGCCAGCCTGCGCGAGCCGGCGGCGCTGCTGGTGAGCAACCTGGACCGGGCGGTGCGGCTCGTCCAGACCTTCACCGCGCTCGCCGCCTGCCACCACGCCGAGCCGCTGGAGACGCTCGACATCCTTCAGGTGGCCGAGCAGGCCGCGGCCCTCTTCGCGATGGAGCGGCCGAACGAGGGGCTGTGCGTGCGGGTCGACGTGGACGGCCCGCGGCCCTGGATCGGCTACCGCGTCCACCTGGAACGGGTGCTCCACCAGCTCTTCGCCAACGTGGCCGCGCACGCCTATCCCGGCGGCGCCGGCGGGGTGGTGGAGGTGGCGGTGGAGGCCGACGCGCTCGACGGCCAGCTGGCCTGGCGCCTCACCGTCCGCGACGGCGGCACCGGCATCGCCGAGGAGGCCCTGCCCAAGCTGACCGACGCCTTCTACACCACCGCCCGCGGCCGGGGGCACAAGGGGCTGGGGCTGACCATCGCCTTCAACACGGTGACCGGGCCGCTCGGCGGCCGCATGCAGGTGGACAGCGCCCCCGGCGCCGGCACCACGGTGACCATCACCGTGCCGCAAGAACTGCTGTAGGGCGGCCGTCCCGCTCAAGAGGGCCGCCGCGGTTCCCGCGCCCGTTCACCGACCCCGTCAGCGCCGGCCGGGGAACTCGGCGCGCATCCAGGCGCGGAAGGCGGCGACCTCCGGCCGCGCCAGGCTGTCGCGGGCGGCGACCATCCACCAGGCGGTGCGGGCCGGCACGCGCGGCCCCAGCACTTCGACCAGCCGTCCGGCCTCCAGCTCGGGATCGATGGTCGGGCGCCGCCCGATGGCGACGCCCAGGCCGCGGACGGCGGCGTCCATCGCCATGTGGATGGCGTCGAAGCGCAGCCCGCCGCCGAGGGCTTCCGGCGGCAGGCCGGCGGCCTCGGCCCAGGCGGGCCAGTCGTCGGTGATGTCGGCGACGTGCAGCAGGGCCGCCCGGGCGAGATCGGCCGGCTCGCGGATGCGCGCGGCGAGCGACGGCGCCGCCACCGGCACCAGATCCTCTTCCAGCAGGGTCACCGCGGCCAGCCCCGTCCAAGGGCCGCGGCTGATCCGGATGCCGATGTCGATGCCGTCGCGCGGGAACTCCACCATGCGGTGGGCGGTGTCGAGATCGACGGTGATGGCGGGGTGGCGCTCGCGGAAGGCGGGCAGACGGGGGATCAGCCAGCGCAGGGCGAAGGTCGGCGCCACGCTGACCGACAGCCGGCCGCTGGGGGCGCGTCCCGGCACGCTTTCGGTGGCGAGCGCCAGCGCCTGGAGCGCGTCGCGCACGCGCGGCAGATAGGCCTCGCCGGCCTCGGTCAGGGCGAGGCTGCGGTTGCCGCGCCGGAACAGGGGCACGCCCAGCCAGCCCTCAAGGGTCTGGATTCCGTGGCTGACGGCGCTGGGGGTGACGTGCAGCTCCTCCGCCGCCATCTTGAAGCTGAGATGGCGGCCGGCGGCCTCGAACAGGCGCAGGGTGTTGAGCGGCGGCAGACGGTAGCCCATCGCTCCTCATAGCGGCGGCGCTCGCCCCCGTTCCGCCAGGCGCCGTCCGCGCCGCCGGGGCGGTGACGCCATGGGAAAGCCCCGCCCGAAGGGGCGGGGCTTACGGCAGCGCGGGAGAAGGGCGGCTCAGCTCAGCGCGGAGTCGACCCACTGGAACAGGGCGCCCTTCGGCAGGGCGCCGATCTTGGTGGCGGCGACGGTGCCGTTCTTGAACAGCATCAGGGTCGGGATGCCGCGCACGCCGTACTTGGTCGGGGTGGCGGGGTTGTCGTCGATGTTCAGCTTGGCGACGGTCACCTTGCCCTGATAGTCGGCCGCGAGGTCGTCCAGCGCGGGCGCGATCATCTTGCAGGGTCCGCACCACTCCGCCCAGAAGTCGACCAGGACCGGCCCGGATGCCTTCAGGACGTCCTGCTCGAAGCTGTCGTCGGTGACCTTGATGGTGCTGCTCATGTGACCTCTTGCCTGGGTTCGGGAGTGTCGCCGTTCTGGACCCAGTCCCGGTTGTCCAATCCTGGCTGTCCAATCCGCGGCGAACCCGTCCCTGTCGGTGGATTTCGGGCAAAATGTAGGACCGACCCCCCATGCCGGTCAAGCCGCCGCTCACGGGCCGGCGTCCGTCCCCGAAACCCCCGATGCGGCGAAAAGTTCCACCGGCAGCTCCATCAGCGACGGCCCGTCGGTCCACAGCAGAACGCAGCGCACCCGCCGGCCGGGATAGACGGCTTCCAGCGCCCCCCGGTAGGCGGCCATCTGGCGGCGGTAGACGGCCGGTACCTCCTCCACCCGGCGGGGCGGCGGGCGGTTGGTCTTGTAGTCGACGATCCACACGGTGTCGCCGGTCACCGCCAGCCGGTCGATGCGGCCGGACAGCGCCCGCCCCTCGACCACGCCGACCACCGGGACCTCGGCCCGCGACGCCGGGCCGAACAGGTGGGCGAAGTCGGGATGGTCGAGGACGGCCATCGTTTCGCAGGCGATCTCATCCTGGCGCGGTTCCGTCAGGCCATGGGCCGGGCGGGCCAGGAAGCGGCGGCAGGCCGCCTCGCGCGCCGCCTCGGGAAGGTCGGGCAGGGTTTGGAGCAGCCGGTGCACCAGCAGGCCGCGCTTGAAGCGCGCGCCGTCGTCCTCGCCCAGGGGCGAGCGCACCGCCGGCTCATCCTCGTCGGGGCGCGACGGGGTCAGCGGGCGCGAGGGCTCCGGCTCCGCCGGGGCGGGGCGGGCGATCCAGGGCGGCGGCGCACCGGCGTCGGCGGCCCGGCCCGGTCCGGCCCCGTCGGGCCGGACGACGGCGGTCTGCCGGTCGTGGAGGCGCCAGCCCTCGCCGCTCCAGCCGTGGGGGCCGAAGGCGGCGAAATCGAAGCCGTGGGGGACGCCGACCTCGCGCATCGCCGCCTCGACCAGCCGGTACCAGCAGCCCCCGGCGGCCTCGCGCCGCCCCTGGTGGCCGCAGATGTAGAGCCGGTCCTCCGCCCGGGTCAGCGCGACGTAGAGCAGGCGGCGGTACTCCTGGTCGCGGCGCCGGTCGGCGCGGGCGCGCGCCGCCGAGCACAGCGCGTCCTCCTGGCTGCGGCGCGGGGCGAACAGCGGCACTGCGCAGCCCTCGTCCGGCCACAGGATGGCCGGGCTCTGGGTCGGCGCGCCGAGCGTGTCGGGCATGAAGACGATGGGCGCCTGCAACCCCTTGGAGCCATGCACCGTCATGATGCGCACGCGCCCGCCGCCCTGGTCCAGCTCGCGCTTGATCTCGGCCTCGCTGGCGGCGAGCCAGGCCAGGAAGTTCTGGAGCGACGGCGGCTCGGTCTTCTCGAAGGCCAGGCAGACGGCCAGGAACTCGTCGAGCGGGTCCTGGGCGTCGGGGCCGAGCCGCCGGAGGATGGCGCGCCGGCCCGATCGGGTGTCGGCCGGGCAGGGCGCGCTGAGGATGCCGGCGAACAGCTCGTAGGGCGCCTGGAAGTCGGTGCGGGCCAGCAGGTCGCCCAGATAGCGCCGCGCCGGGCGGACGGCCGGGTCGCTCTCCGCCCGCGCCGCCAGCGCCTGCCACAGCGTGCCGCGGCGGCGGTGGGCGAGGTCGAACAGCTCCTCCTCGGTCAGCCCGATCAGCGGCCCCTTCAGGACCGTGGCCAGCGTCAGGTCGTCCTCGGGCAACAGCAGGAAGTCGGCCAGCGCCATCAGGTCCATGACCGCCAGCTGCCCGGTCAGCGTCATGCGGTCGACCCCGGCCACCGGCACGGCGCGGTCCTTCAGCGCGCGGACCAGCTCGGTGACGAAGCCGGTGCGGCGGCGGACCAGGACCAGCACGTCGCCGGGCTGCACCGGCCGGCCGCGCGATTCCAGCGGCTCGCCGCGCTGGATCCAGCCGCGGATGGTGTCGGCGATGACCGCGGCGAGGCGGGCCGGGGGCGAGTCCGCCGCCTCGCGGGCCACCGGCGGCGCCCAGGCGGGTGGATCGGCGGCCTCGGCCGGCCGCACCGGCGGCCACAGCTCGACCAGCCCGGCCTGGCCGCGCCGGAAGGCGCGGTGGCGGATGACCGGGTTCGTTTCGGAAGCGACACCGTCCTTGGCGGCGTCCAGCCGGAACACGGCGTCCACCGCCTCCAGGACGGCGGCGGTGGAGCGGAAGGAGATGTCCAGGTCGACCGCCTCCCAGCGCCGCCCGGCGGCCCGCGCGCGCTCCTGGAAATGGCGGCGCATGCGCGCGAACTCGGCCGGGTCGGCGCGCTGGAAGCTGAAGATGGACTGCTTCTCGTCGCCCACCGCGAAGACGGTCCGCCCCCCTCCGGCGCCCGCTCCGGCGCCCCCTCCGGCGCCCCCTCCGGCGCCGATATCGGCGAAGAATTCCCCGGCGATGCTGGACACCACCTGCCACTGCTCGGGGTTGGTGTCCTGCGCCTCGTCGATCAGGATGTGGTCGATGCCGCCGTCCAGCTTGAACAGCACCCAGGGCACCGCGGGGACGCCGTCCTTCCCCTTGAGTAGGGCGTTGGCGGCCAGGATCAGGTCGTCGTAGTCGAGCAGGGCCTTGCCCTGCTTGCGCGCCCGGTAGGCCCCCAGCAGCGCCTCGGCCAGGGTCAGCAGCGCCGCGGTGGAGGCCGCGACCCCGGCCGCCTTCACCCGCTGCATCAGCGCCTGGATGCGCTCCGCCTCGCGCTCCAGCGCGGCGAGGGCCTCGGGGAAGCGGGTGGCCGGCTTCTTGGTGATCAGGGTCTTGCGGGCGCCGCCCTCGGCGGTCAGGAACAGGCGGGCGTAGGCGTGGAAGGCGCGCACGCGGCTTTCGGCGGCGTCCAGCCACTGCTGGATGGCGAGGCCGCGGTCCTGGTCGGCGGGGCTGCCGGTGGCCAGCGCCCGGCAGGCCTCGCGCAGGGTCGGCACGTCCAGCGCCGCGTCGGCGCAGGCGTCGCGCAGGATCGTCTCCCCGGTCTCGCCGGGGGGCACGCCCAGGGCGCGGTGAACCTCGGCGATGGTGCCCTCCAGCCCGCCGAAGCGGTCGAACAGGCGCTGGATGCGCCCGCGCTCGCTGGCCAGTTCGGCGAGGATGGCGGCGAAATCCTCGGCGTTCAGCTCGGCGGTCAGCCGGGCCATGGCCGCGCCCAGCGGCGAGCCGGGGGCGGCGCGGCCGGCGTGCAGAACGGCGTCGCGCGCCTCGGTCAGCAGGCCGGCGGCGCTGCGCTCGTCCATCACCTCGAAATGGGGGGCGAGGCCGGCCTCCAGCGGGAAGCGGCGCAGCAGCGACTGGCAGAAGGCGTGGATGGTCTGGATTTTCATGCCGCCGGGGCAGTCCACCACCTGGGCGAACAGGCGGCGGGCGGCGGTGCGGGTGGCGGCGTCGGGGCGGCTGCCGCGCAGCTCGAAAAGGCGGTCCTCCAGCGCGTCGTCGGGCAGGGTGGCCCAGATGCCCAGCGTCCGGTTGATGCGGATGGACATCTCCGCCGCCGCCGCCTTGGTGAAGGTCAGGCAGAGGATGCGCGCCGGCGCGGTGCCGGCCAGCATCAGGCGGAGCACCCGGTCGGTCAGCACCTTGGTCTTGCCGGAGCCGGCGGAGGCCCCGACCCACACCGAGGATTGCGGGTCGGAGGCGCGGCGCTGCGCCAGGTTGGGGTCGAGCGGCCGTTCGCGCGCCGCGGAATCCGTCGGGGTCACGCCTCGCCTCCCTCGCCGCCGGCGGACCATTCCTGGACGCGGGCCAGATGGGCGTAGTCGGTGTAGCGCGGGGCCATGGCCGGGCGCGGGCAGGAGGGGTAGGGGGTGGCCGGGTCGTCGAAGTGGCGGACCAGCGCCTCCAGCCCGGCGCGGGCGTCGGCGGCCAGCGCCGCCGGGTCGCCGCGGACCGGCTTCTCCTCGCCGGGCGGGTCGCCGCCCGACAGGCGCCAGAAGGCCAGCTCGGCGACGCTGCCGGCCGGGATGCCGGCGAAGCCGCCGGCTTCGGCGATGGCGGCCTCCAGCGGAAGCTGCGGGGCGAAGCCCAGCTCGATCTCGCGCTGCGGGGGCGGGGTGCCGGTCTTGTAGTCGATCAGCACGAGCCCGCCGGCGCCGGCGTCGATGCGGTCGGCCTTGGCGGTCAGGCGGAAGGGGCCGGCGGGGCCGGTCAGGTCGAGGGCGCCGGCGACCTCCGTGGCCAGCGGCCGCAGGGCCGGGCGGCGGTCGCGCTCCAGCGCGACGAACCAGGCGGCGATGCGCTCGAAGCGCGGCCACCAGAAGGCCCAGACGTCGGGGTGGCTGCGCAGCAGCGGGCCGAAGGCGTCGCGGCCGAGCGCCAGCAGGCGGGGCAGCGCGTCGGGCGGCAGCCCGTCGGGATGCTCGCGCACGAAGGCGTCGAGCGCGGCGTGGATGACCTGGCCGCGGTCGGCGGCGCCGGGATCGGCGGCGATGGGGTCGAGCCGGGACAGTTTCAGCACATGGCGGGCGTAGACCGCGTAGGGGTCGCGCATCCAGGTCTCGACCTGGGTGACCGACAGGGTGCGCGGGCGGGCGGTGACCGGGGGGCGCGGCTCCGGCGGGGCGGCCGGGCGCACGGCGTCCGGCTCGTCCAGGCCGCGCGCCCAGGCCAGCCAGGGCTCCCCGGCGCGGTCGATGCGGCCGTCGAGCCCCAGCGCGCGCAGCACCGTCTCAAGACGCAGCAGCCAGCGCGACGGCACGGTCGGCGTGCCCTCCACGCGCTCGGCCCGGGTCAGCACCACCTCCGGCGCGCCGCAGGCGTGGGTGAAGTCATGGGCCGACAGGCCGACCATCCGCTCCGGGCTGGGCAGGCCGAAGTCGCGGCGCATCGGGCGCGACATCCAGGGATCGGCCGCCGCGTCGGGCGGCCAGGTCCCCTCGTTCAGCCCGCCCAGGATCATGCGGTCGAAATGCTGGAGGCGCGCCTCCATGGGGCCGAGGATCGACAGGCGGGGGTGGCGTCCGAAGCGCGGGCGGACCGCCCGCATGGCCATCAGCGCGTCGAGCAGGGCCGGATAGTCGCTCCCCGGGACGGCGGGGAAGCCGCCGGCGGCCTCCATCAGCTCGTGGACGAAGCGGGCGGCCTCCTCGCCGTCGTCGTGGCGCCACAGCCGGTCGGCTCCGGGTGTGCCGGCCCCGGCGGCGAGCCCTTCGGCGAAGGCGACGTGCGCCCGCAGGAGGTCGCCGAGCGGGGCCTCGCCGGCCAGCGCCTCCACGAAGGGGGCGGCGAGGCGGGCGAGCCCCTCCAGCCAGCCGGTCAGGATCGCCTTCTGCTCGGCGTGCTCGAAGCGGCCGGCGGCCTCCAGCGCGGCGAGCAGGCCGTCGAAGCCCTCGGCCGGGCGGGGGCCGCGCAGGACCGTGCGTTCCAGCGCGCGGGCGGCGTGGCGGAAGTCGGACGGGTCGCGCCCGCCCGCCGCCAGCGGATGCTTGGCCAGCGCCAGCAGGGCGAGCGGGTGGACCCGGCTCGCCGCCAGCTCCGCGGTCAGCCGCAGGTAGGTGCCGGCGGCGGTGTGCACGAGCGGACGGCCGGCCGAATCGTCGACCGCGATGCCCCAGCGCGACAGCGCCATGGCGACCCGGCGGGCGAGGTTGCGGTCGGGGGTGACCAGCGCCGCAGTCTTCTCCGGCTCCTCCAGGACCTCGCGCATCAGCAGGGCGATGGCCGACGCCTCCTCCTCCGCGGTCGGGGCGTCGATGCGGGTGAGGCCGGCCAGCGCGCCCTCGTCAAGGCCGCCCAGCTCCCGCCAGCCCTCGGTGGTGGCCGCCGGCCGCATCGCCTCGGCGATCAGCCGGGCGCGCGCCGCGCGCGGCTCCCCGGCATCGTTCCAGGACCGGACCGAATCGCGCGCGACTCCCAGCTGGTCGAGCAGGTGGGCGAGCCCGTGCTGGGGGTGGGCCTCGTCGCCGTGGATGGCGTCCCAGGTGGCGGGATCGGACTCCTGGTCCAGTCCGGGCAGCACGACCGCGCCCTGCGGCAGGTCGGCGACCACGGCCAGCAGGTCGGCCGCCGCCGGGATGGAGCCGGTGACGCCGGCGGCGATGACCGGGCCGGCGGGCGGGTCGGCGCGCCACAGGCGGGCCTGGGCCTCCAGAACCAGGTTGCGGCGCTGCGCCGGGTCGGTCTGCCCGCGCTCGGCCAGGATGGCGGGCCAGTGCTCGGTGACGATCCGCAGGAACTCCAGCGTCACCTGCCAGTGCCGGGCGTAGTCCTCCGGCACCAGCGCGGCCAGCCTCTCGAAGCGGACACCTTCCGTCCACACCGCGTCGATCAGCCGGCCGAGGTCGGCGCCGAGCCGCACCGCCTGGGCGGTGGTCGCCGACACCCCCGTGGCGGACAGGATCAGCCGGGCCAGCAGAAGCTGGCGGGTCAGCCCGCTGACCGCGTCGGGCAGGTCGAGGGAGGCGCCCGGCAGCTCCTCGGCGGTCAGGGCCAGCGCGTCGGCGTCCAGCTCGCCGAGCGGGCTCATGCGCGGCAGCAGCATGGGCCGGCCGCCGGAGCGGCGCAGGAAGGCGTCCCGCAGGCTGCGGCAGGACCGCCGGGTGGGCAGCAGGACGGTCATCCCGGCCAGCGCCAGGGGGTCGCCGCCGGCGCGCTCGACGAGGCCCGCCGCCAGCCGGTCGACGAAGGAGACGCCGGACGGGATGGTGAACACGCGCGCGTCGCGGCCGGCGGCGCGGCTCCCGGCCGCGCGCTCCTCCACCGCCAGCCCGTTCGGCGGGAGCCCGCTCATGGCCCGCGCGCTCAGGTCGTGACCACGGACATGTCGCTCCTGGCCAGGAGCGCCTCGGACTCGCGCAGCGCCTCGGGCGTGCCGAGGTGGAACCACAGCCCGTCGTGGGCGAGGCCGTGGAGGCGTCCGGCCTCCTGGGCGCGGTCCCACAGGCGGTTGGTGGAGACGGGACCGTCCGGCAGGTCGCGGAACAGCGCCGGCTTGACGATCTGGACCCCGGCGAAGACGAAGGGGGCGATCTCCGTCTCGGCGCGTCGGGCCAACCGGCCCAGCGGGTCCATGTGGTAGTCGCCGCGCCCCTCGTAGCCCACCGCCTTGGTCGTCGCCATCACCAGGAGGAGCGCGTCCATCGTCTCCGGGTCCCAGTGGTGGGCGAGGCGGCGCAGGGCCGGCGACGGCCCGTCGAGCCACAGGATGTCGGCGTTGACCACGAAGACCGGATCCGTCCCCAGCAGGGGCAGCGCCTTCCGGACGCCGCCGCCGGTCTCCAGCAGCCGCTCCTCCGGCGACAGGGTGATGGCCGGCCGGGCGCGGGACTTCAGGTGCGCGGCGATCATCTCGCCCTTGTAATGGGTGTTCACCACCGCGGATTCGACACCGGCCTCGGCCAGCCGGTCCAGCGCGTGGTCGAGCATCGGCTTGCCCAGGATGGGGATCAGCGGCTTCGGCCGCTCCAGGGTCAGCGGGCGCATGCGCAGGCCGAGGCCGGCGGCCAGCACCATCGCCGCCTTCGGCGTGGTTCCGGCTGTGGCCTGGGGCAGGGGGGCGGCAGGGGGCATAGTCAATCCGGCTCCGGAACGATAAAGTCAGCGCGGGTTCCCGGCGGCAGGTGGCGGGCGAACCAGGCGGCCACCGGGGCCAGCTCGGGCTGGGCGAGCCGGCCCTCCAGGAGGCGCCAGACGCGCGGCAGGTGGCGAAGATAGTCGCGGCGGCCCTGCTGGACGGCCAGCCGCAGGAAGACGGCGAGGATGCGGGCGTGGCGGACCGCCCCCAGGACGGCGCAGGAGCGCCGGAAGGCGGCGGCGTCGAGATCGGGGAAGGCGGCCAGGTAGCGGTCCACCATGGCCTCGGCCAGGGCGGCGGGCACGTCGCGCCGGGCGTCCTCCAGCAGCGACACCAGGTCGTAGGCGACCGGGCCGAACCCGGCGCTCTGGAAATCGATGAGGCCGGCGGCGCGCAGGCCGGGGCGCGGCAGCCGCATCACGTTGTCCAGGTGATAGTCGCGCAGCAGCAGCGAGCGCTTCCCGGCGCAGGCCGCGGGAAGGACCGCGGCCCAGGCCGTTTCGAAATCGCAAAGATCCTCGTCTGATAATGGCTTCCCCGTGGCGGCCGGGACGTAGAGCTGGGCCAGCAGGGCGGCCTGCCCGGCGAACAGCGCGGCGTCGTAGACGGGCAGGCCGAGCCGCCCGGCCTCGGCCTCGGGGAAGCGGCGGTGCAGCGCGATCAGAACGTCGGTCGCCAGCTCGTAGAGGGGACGCGGGTCAGCCCCGGCGTCGAGCAGGCGCGACAGGGTGTCGTCGCCGAAATCCTCCTGGAGGGCGAGCCCGGCCGCGACGTCGGCGGCCCGCACCGCGGGCACGGAGAAGCCCAGCCGGTGCAGGGTGTCGCCGATGGCGATGAAGGGCACGAGATCCTCGGCCGGGGCCGGGGTGTCGACCAGGATCAGGGTGCCGCCGTCGGGGGTGGCCAGCCGCTCGTAGCGGCGCGCCGAGGCGTCGCCGGCGAGTTGCCGCCGCGGGGCGCCGGCCAGCCCGTTCCGGGCAAGGAAGGCGGCGACGGTGCGCGCGCGGTCGCTCATCGCTGCGGCCTCATGCATCCGCTCCGTCCGGGGGGCCGGCATTCCCCAGACCGGCATCCCCGAGGCCGGCATCCCCGAGATCGAGGCCGGCGAGGCGGCCCGCCCAGGCGCCGTGGCCGGTCAGCGCCGCCCGGCGCGCGGCCGGGCCGGCGAAGGCCAGCTCCAGCTCCAGCCGGTCGGCGGGCAGCAGCGGCCCCAGCCGGTCCGGCCATTCCACCAGCAGAACGGCCTCGGCGCACGCCTCGTCCCAGCCCAGCTCGGTCACCTCGTCGGGGCCGGACAGCCGGTAGAGGTCGAAATGCCAGAGCGGGCCGATGGCGGTGTCGTAGGTCTGCACCAGCGTGAAGGTGGGGGAGGGCACCTCGGCGTCCTCCTCCGTCACCGCGCGGATCAGGGCGCGGGACA
>JAEZHQ010000267.1 GCA_023416455.1 Pseudomonadota bacterium
CGGCGTGCCCCTCCGGTCCGTCGCCGGCTCCGGTCCGGGCGGGCGCGTGCTCCACCGCGACCTCGACCGTCACCTTGTGGCGGCGGGGGGCGGCGCAGCCGCCGCCGTGCAACGGTCGCCGGCCGCGGCGCGCACCGGGGTCAGCGAAGTGCCGGTGCGCGGCCTGCGCCGCCGGATCGCCGAGAGCATGCAGGAGGCCAAGCGCCACATCCCGCACTTCTCCTACATCGAGGAGATCGACGTCACCGCCCTGGAGGAGCTGCGCCGCCACCTCAACGCCGAAGGCGGGGCGGAGCGGCCGACGCTGACCCTGCTGCCCTTCCTGCTCCGCGCCCTGGTGCGGGCGCTGCCCGACTTCCCGCAGATCAACGCCCGCTACGACGACTCCGCGGAGGTCGTCCATCGTTTCGAGGCGGTGCATGCGGGCATCGCGACCCAGACCCCGGGCGGGCTGGTGGTGCCGGTCCTCCGCCACGCCGAAACGCTCGACCTGTGGCAGGCGGCCGGGGCGATCCGGGCGCTCGCCGCCGCCGCGCGCGAGGGGCGGGCCGGGCGCGAGCAGCTCGGCGGCTCCACCATCACCGTCTCCAGCCTGGGCGCGCTGGGCGGCCTCGCCACGACGCCGATCATCAACCGGCCGGAGGTCGCCGTCGTCGGCGTCAACCGGATCGTCGAGCGGCCGGTGGTGCGCGGCGGCGCCGTGGTGGTGCGCTCGATGATGAACCTGTCCTGTTCCTTCGACCACCGGGTCGTCGACGGCTGGGACGCCGCCTCCTTCGTCCGGCGGGTCCGGGCCTTGCTGGAGCAGCCCGCCACGCTGTTCCTGGAGCCGCCGCGATGAGCGGAGCCAAGATGACCGGAGCCAAGATGACCGTGGCCAGGATGACCGTGGCCAAGGCCCTCGCCGCCACGGCGCGGCGGCCTGCGGACTGCCGTCCGGGCCGCGGATCGGCGCCGCCCGGCGGGCACACTTTCCCCGGCGGCGCTGTTGTCGCAGGGAAGGGCACCGGAACAAGGCAGCGATGATCGTCGTGGTGATGGGGGTCTCGGGCAGCGGGAAGACGACCGTGGGGCGGCTGCTGGCGCGGCGCTGGGGCTGCCCGTTCAGCGACGCCGACGCCTTCCACCCCGTGGCCAACGTCGCCAAGATGAGCCGCGGGGTCGCCCTGGACGACGCCGACCGCGGGCCGTGGCTGCGCGCCGTCCGCGCCGCCATCGTCGCCGCGCGGCGGGCGGGGGAGGACCATGTCTTCGCCTGCTCGGCGCTCGCCGACGCCCACCGCCGCGTCCTGGCGCAGGAGGGGGAGGCGGATGTCGTCTTCGTCCATCTCGCCGGCGACATCGCCCTCATCGGCGAGCGGCTGGCGGCCCGGCGGGGCCACTTCTTCGACCCGGCGCTGCTGCGGGACCAGTTCGCGCGGCTGGAAAGCCCGGCCGGCGCCGTGGTCGTGGACATCCGCCGCCCTGCGGAGGAGATCGCCGAGGCGCTGGCCCGCCGCCTGCGCGATCCGGCCGCGGACCGCCACCCATCGAACAGGGAAGACCGGGAGACATGACCGAGAGCGACGGCGCGCCGGCCGGAAGGGCCGCTCCGGATCCGGCCGCCGGGGCGGCCATTGGACCGGATCCGGCCGCCGGGGCGGCCATTGGAATCGTTGGGCTGGGGGTGATGGGGCGGAGCCTGGCGGCCAACCTGGCCGACCGCGGGGTCGCGGTGGCCGGCTACGATCTCGACCCCGACCGCCGCGCGGCACTGGCCGCGGCGGTCCCGGCGGCGGTCGCCTGCCCGTCGCCGGAAGCCCTGCTGGCGGCGCTCGCCGTCCCGCGGACCATCCTGATGATGCTGCCGGCCGGCGCCGCCGTCGACGCGCTGGTGGCCATCCTGCTGCCCGGCCTGTCGGCCGGGGACATCCTGATCGACGGCGGCAACTCCCATTACGCCGACACCCGCCGCCGCGCCGAACTGGCGGCGCGGGCGGGGGTGCCCTTCATCGGGCTCGGCGTGTCGGGCGGCGAGGAGGGGGCCCGGCGCGGCGCCGCGTTGATGGCCGGCGGGCCGCCCGAGGCGGTGGAACGGGTGGCGCCGCTGCTTGGCGCCATCGCGGCCCGGGCGGCCGACGGCACGCCCTGCTTCGGCCGGATGGGGCCGGACGGGGCCGGGCATTTCGTGAAGATGATCCACAACGGGATCGAGTACGCCGACATGCAGGTGATCGCCGAGGGCCATCACCTGCTCCGGCGGCTCGGGGGCTTCTCCCACGAGCGGCTGGCCCGGACCTTCGCGGCGTGGAGCGAGGGGGAACTCGGCTCCTACCTCGTGGAGATCACGGCGGAGATCCTGCGCAAGGCCGACCCCGAGACGGGCCTGCCGATGCTGGAGGTGATCCGCGACACCGCCGGGCAGAAGGGAACCGGCCACTGGGCCGTGGCGGCGGCGCTGGAACTCGGCATGCCGGCGCCGACCATCGCCGAGGCCGTGCACGCCCGCAGCCTGTCCGCCCTGGCCGCGGAGCGCGCCAGCGCCGCCGCCGCCTATCCCCTGC
>JAEZHQ010000272.1 GCA_023416455.1 Pseudomonadota bacterium
GGCGGCGCCTCCCCGCCACCGGTCGGCGCCGCTTCGGGCCACTCCTCACCTTCGCCGGCCCCGGGAATGCGGAATTCCTCGCCCTGATCGGCGATGCCCGGCATCTCTCCCTGGCTGGCCACGCTCAGGACCGGCTCCACGGGCTCGGTGCGCGGGGCGGTGTCGTCGGGTCCATGGGCCGGGTTGGGCCGCAGCGTGTCCCGGTAGTTGTCCTCGATGGCAATCTCTTCGCTGGCCAGTTCCCAGTGGTCCCGGGCCCGGCCCTCCGGCCGGCCCTCGCGCTCCCAGATCTGGTAGGCGCGCCTCTGGATCCGTTCCTCCAAGTCCTCGGCCATCCGGCTGATCTCCTTGCTTCGGGTCGGCCGGCTCCGGGCGCCGGGGAGGGGCGCGCGGGCGCGGCGGCGCCGACCTGCGATGGCGGTGCGCGAACCTCAACCGCAGGGAACGCCTTATGGTTCCGCCACGCCCGCCACCCGGAGCGTGCGACATTTCACAACATTCGACGCTGCTTCCTTGCATTCATGCATATGCGAGGCAATCATGCGGGGTCGGCCGCCTCCCCGGCGGCCGCGGGACGATGGCGTTGCGGAGACACGCATGGCGGGGATCAAGCTTGGCAGGCCGGCCCGGCGCTACACCTTGCGGCCGCGCTGGCCGGGCGGGGCCAGCAGCCCCCTTCCCGTTCCCCGACCGGCTTCGGCGCCACGGGCGGAGAATGTCTCAGAATTGCGTTTGCGTCGCATTCACAAGGCTGCCGTGGTCGCGCTGGCCACCCTGGCCGAGCACAAGGACCCCTTCGCCGCGCAGCATATCCTGCGCGTGTCCCGCCTGACCGACGAGATTGCCCGCGTGCTCCAGCAGTCCGGCCCCTACCGGGACCAGATCAGCGACCGCTTCCGCGAGGATCTGCGGGCGGCCAGCATGCTCCACGACGTCGGCAAGGTGACCGTCCCCGATGGCATTCTGCAAAAGCCGGGCCGGCTCACCCCGGACGAGCGCGCGCTGATGCAGCGGCACAGCCACGACGGCCGCAAGATCCTGGCGCGCGCCGCCCGCCTGTCGGAGGCCGGCGGCTCCCTGGCGATGGGAGCGGAGATCGCCGGCTATCACCATGAGAAGTTCGACGGCTCCGGCTACCCCTACGGGGTTGCCGGAACCGACATCCCGCTGCCGGCGCGCATCGTCGCCGTGGCCGACGTGTTCGACGCCCTGACCCACCGCCGCTCCTACAAGGAGGCTTGGCCGATGGAGACGGCGGTCGACTACATCCGGGACCGCGCGGGCAGCGAGTTCGATCCGGTGGTGGTGGCGGCCTTCCAGTCCGCGCTGGAAGCGCGCGCGGCGGTGACGATCATCCAATGGACCGAGGACATGAGCGTCGGGGTCGAGGAACTGGACAACGACCACCGCGTCCTCATCGACCTGATGAACCAACTGGCCAGTGCCGATGCCCGCCGCGACCGCATCAACCTGGAGGCGGTGCTGGACGAGCTGGTGGATTACACGGTGTTCCACTTCGAGAAGGAGGAACAATACCTGGAAAAGGCCGGCTTCCCCACCCTGGAGGGCCACCGCGGTCTGCACGCCGCGCTGACCACGCAGGTGTTCGCCATCCGCCGCAAGGTCGTCGCCTCGACCCGGACGGAACTGGGCGACGAGGTCCTGGCCTTCCTCGGCAACTGGTTGCAGGAGCACATCCTGAAGGCGGACAAGCTCTATACCCCCTATCTCGTTCCGGACGCGGACCTGGAGCAGCGGTAAGCCGCCGCACTCCTTCGGACGGATGTCGTTTGAATTAGTACGGAAGGGATGGTATTTCACCCGGGCGGATGATCGGTCCCGCGAGTCGTCCTCAGACCCAGAGACGGGACACGAAATTTGAGCGTACCGCCCCTGCCCGCCCCGAGCCGGAGTCGGCGTCCCACTCCACGCCCGGTGCCCGCCCGGCTGGCCCGCCACCGCCTCGCCCTCCTGGCCATCGCACTTCTTACCCTGTCCACCGCGACCCCGGCCGGGCTCCACGCCGCAGCCGCGGCATCGGCGGTACAGGAGACGGCACAGGAAGCGGCCGGCGCCGCCTCGGTCCTGCAACTCGGCCTGTTCCGCAAGGAGGGCGAGGCCCGCTGGGCGTGGCAGTCGGTGCAGCGCCACAAGCTCGGCCTTGCCGAGGGGCTCACCCCCGAGATCGTTCCCCTCGGCCCCGGCAAGAGCGCCGGCGTCGCGCTGCGGGCGCTGGCGCCCTCCGGGATGGACGTCCGGGCGCTGTGCCGGCGCATGGTGGGTGCCGGCTTCGGCTGCCTCGTTCTGGAAGAGGCCGCCGCGCCGCCGGCTGCCGCAACGCCGGCCCCGGCCCCGGCCCCGGTCCCGGCCAGGATCGAGTCCGCGGCCCTGCCGGTGCCCGCCCAGAAGCCGGCCTTCGTCGCAGCGCCGCCGCCCCCTCCTCCGGCGACGGCCGCTCTCCCCACGGAGAATGTCGTCACCTACAGCGAGGAGGAGGCCCGGACCATGCGCGACATCGAGACGAGCGGGCGCCGCAAGGGCCGGCTGGGCGCCGTGATCCCGGACACGCCCTACGACGTCATGCCTGCGCTTCTGAAGCGGGAGAACTGGAACCTCTGCGCCCTGACCTTCGACGACGGCCCCCATCGCACGGTGACGCGGGAGATCCTCGACGTCCTGAACCGTGAACGGATCCGGGCCACCTATTTTCCCGTCGCCAAGGTCGCCGCCAAGCACGGCGAGCTGATCCGCGACTTCCTCGCCGCCGGACACGAGATCGGCAATCACAGCCTGAGCCACGGCGACATGCGCGCCATGTCGCCCGAGGCACAGCGCTTCGAGATCGCCGAGGCCAACCGCATCCTGCGCGAGTTCGGCGCCGACCCGGTGCTGTTCCGCCCGCCCTATGGGCGCTACACGCTGGGCATGCTGTCGATCGCGCGCGAGGAGCGGATGAGTCCGGTCCTATGGACCGTCGACACCCGCGACTGGCAGGTGCGCGACCCCGACAAGATCGTCCAGCACGTCAAGACCGCCGCCGGTACCGGCAGCGTGCTCCTGCTGCACTCCACCTACGCCTCGACGCTCAACGCCCTGCCCCGCGTCATCAGCGAAATGCGCGCCAAGGGCTGCGAGTTCGTCACCCTGTCGGAGTGGATCGCGCGGATGCGGCAGCTTGCCATGCCCTATCTGGTCAACGCCAGCGAGCCCGTGGTCAGCGCCAGCGCCAACGCCCCTGCCGCCGCGCGGAACTGAACGGAACACCGCCACCACGGGCGGCCGGGCCTGCTTCGGCCGCCCGTGGTCGCGGCAGCCCCAAAGCGCCGTGCGTTCATTCTGAAACGCACGAAACGCCGGGCGTGCCGCATGGGCAGGATCGTCAGCGCGGAGACGGATCGCATTTGCCGGTGATTGACCACACCTGTCCGCCCGGTCGGTTCCCACAGCGTCCACGGGCATGACGGGCCGTACAGCGCCAATCCGGGCGCGAGAATCCAGTTCACCGGACGGGTCTGCGCCTAGGGAGGAAGGAGACGCAGAACTTCGTCCCACGCTCAACCTCTTCCTGATCAATCGAGCCACCGATCTGCTGAGCAAGCTGTTGCATCAACCGCAATCCAGAACTGTCCGGTCGCGGCGCACTCATCCCGATGCCGTTGTCGGTCACAATCAGGCAGCTTCGATCACTGTCTCGGTCGGTCGTGAACTCCACCCGTACCGTCCCTTTGCCCTCCGGGAAAGCGTGCTTGATGGCGTTGGTCACCAATTCGTTGGTGATCAGGCCCAGCGACACGGCCCACTCATGCGGGAGTTCGGCGCTCTCCAGGTGCGTTTCGATTTCGATGCCTTCGCTGCGAAACCGCAGATTCCCGCACAGGGCTTCCAGGTAGGTCGCAACGTCGAGGGTCGTTTGGTCGTCATTCATGAATAGCTGGTCGTACGCCACGCTGATCGCGGAAATCTGAGCAATGACGTGCTTGAAGACGTTCGCCAGTTGCGCCTCGTTCTGCTTGTCCATCTGGATGAGCAGGATCGCGATGACCATTTGGAAATCGTTCTTGGTCCGGTGCATCATTTCGCGCATCAGCGTCTTCTGCCGGTCGGCAGTCCGCAGCGCCCGCACAGCTATTTTCTTGATGCGCCTGTCTTGCACCATGCCTTGGAGAGCCAAGCCCAAAATATTCGCCATGGCGCTGAGGAAGACGACCTCGTTCTCGGAAAAGTGCCGTTGCACCTCGCTGTCCACCGCCAGCACACCCCACACGACGCCGTCCACCACGACCGGCACGTTCAGTGTTGAGATGATGCCATGCTCGCGCAGGGGCGGTGGATACCGGAACGAGGGATTGTCACGCAGGTCGTCAATGCGCATGGCTTGACGGGCTTGCAGGACGCGCCCTGGAACCGATGCGATGTCGCTCCCCAGGGTGGCGTGCCCGACCACCCCGGCCCCCCAGCCGATTCCGGCTTCCACGAGGAGATCACCCTTGGTTGGGCGATACCGCATCACCTTGGTGTACTTGACGCCCATACCGCGTCCTGCCAGCAAGCACGCCAAGTGAAGGCGTTGTCCGAGCCGATTGGTTTCGGACGCAGCGCGGGCGAAGTCATTCAGGCTTTCCTGATGACGCTCCAACTGGGCGAGTTTTTCTGAATCGTTCACGAGCATCGCGCGCTCCCCTGTCCAAAGCAGGCAAGAGCACGAGTCTCCCAGCTACCCGCGCCTGAAATTATCTTTGCGGATAATATTTTATATATACCCCCATAATACCCGGCATGTCCAGATAATAATCTTGGCAGGAATTATAAAAAAAGAGACCGGATTTTCTGGAATACGGCGAACACCGTCACGCCATCCTTGTCCATTTTGCACAGCTATGTGGCCGCCGGGCTGAAACACGCTGATTTGGTGTCGGCTTCCTGCGCCTTTGGCACAGAGAAGTGGGCAAGGGGCCGACTGTTGCGGACTTGGTGGCCGAGGTCATCGGCCAGATTGTGGATCGACCTCTCGGCCCGGAGCATCCGCCGATGCCCACCCCGGAGGTTGTTGGAACGCTTCACTTCCTTCTGCGTGAGGCCGTCCAATGGCGCGAGTTCCGGACGGCAGACGGGCGCGCCTCGGGCTCGACCCTCCGCCGTCCGGATGAGTGGCATAGGACGGATTTGCTTCGGCCTGTCCATGCCGTCCTTGTCCGCATGGCACGCTCTGGCCCCGACGGAGCCGCATGGGACGTCGAGGCCGACAGCGGCTCGGTACGGGCCAAGCACGGCGGCGAGTTGATACGGCCGGCGCATGAACGCTTCATGTTCGGCCGGCCGTATGCCCCTTTCGCACGTTGCTGCGCAACGTGCTGCCGGGTTTGCACCGAAGGCGTTTGATGGAAGCCATCAAACGCCTTCGGTATGACTGGGCCGAACCCGACCGACCGCGGCAAGTCCGGGACCAAGCACCACGTCGTGGTCTCCACGGACGGTCTGCCGCTGGCGGTCATCCCTTCGTCCGCCAATGCGCATGACGCAACGCTCTTCCCAGAGTTGCTGCGTCTAACCAAGGTCGTCTGCACCACCATCGGGAGGCTCCACGCCGACGCAGGCTACGGCAGCGCCGACAATCGCTGGCTTTGCCTGCGTGACCGGGTTCGGCCGCACATCCGCAAAATCGGCGAGCCCCACGGCTCGGGTCTCGGCAAGGTCCGCTGCATCGTCGATGCATGGCTGCGCCTGGCCGCTCGCAGACAAGCGCCTGGACCGGCGACAGGATCGGTTGGCGCGGATCATCCCCGCCCTGCTCACGGCCGCCGCCGTCCTCATCATCGCGAACCGCCTCACCGCATTCGGAAAACCGCCCCCTAGAGTGCCGTACGTTCTGTCTGAAACGCACAACACTCCGTATCTTCGCCTTGCGAGCGGATTCACGCTTCAAATCGATTCCGATTTTACGCGATCCGCTCTAACGGCCGGTTCTCGACTTGCGGATCTGGGTGTACTTGCGAATGATGGCCTCGGTCTCCGGAGGCAGCATGTTCCATTCGCCGACGAGCTTGCCGTCCTTCACCTCGTTGATGCCGACCGTGGTGGTGAAGCCGAACTTCCCGAACTCGTCGTCCACCTTCACGGTGATGCGTGCGCTCTGGCCCCGGATCAGGGAATCATCGAACCGGGTGGCGACGAAGCCCCGGGTGGTGATGGCGGCCAGGGGAAAGCTCTTGTGATCGAACTCGATGCTGCTGCCGCCCGGGGCCGGGCGGCGAACCGGCTTGGCTGGCTTCTTCCTTTCAAAAATCGTGATCTTCAGAAAATCAAAAACACTCATTCCAATCCCCCTGCCAACCCGTGCCGCCGCGCGGCCGGCCCCACCGGCGCACCCGGCGCGCGAGCGTGATTTAACCGCGGAGTCCCTGCGACGGGCAACCGTTTCCAGTGCCGCCCGGACACGGGGAAGAAGCCGCCGTCGATGGACGGAGGGCGGGCGGCCGATCATGGACGCATCCTGCACCGGCCGAATGCCACCCCCATGCAAGCCTGATCAGGCGCGGAAAAGCACGGGGGTGGGGGAATTCCGGCGCCTCATTCCTATGCCTCATGCCTATGAAGCGGCATCAGCCCGGGTTGCCGGCCGCGCCGGCGGACGGGCGGGACGCCACGCGCCGGCCCCCATCCCTGCCGCTCCACGCCTCTTGCGCCCGCCGGGCGCAATGCAGGGTGAAGGGCAGGAGGATGACCAGGACCGCCGCCATGCCGACGAGGATCGACAGAACCCCGCCCAAATCGGCAAGGCGCAGGCGGGACGCCAGGTCCAGCAACAGGTGAAGGATGAAGACGGTCAGCACCGTCGCCGACAGGGCGGGGGTGAAGCAGCCGGGCAGCAGCGGCCGGAGGCGGCGCCGGCTCCCCGTGGTGGCGGCCGGAGGGAGCCAGGGCGACCGAGGGGGCGTACTCGGGGGCGATCGAGGGGGCGATCGAAGGGGCGGGAAGGATGTCCCGGCGACATGCAGCATGGGCACCTCCCTTTTGCCCGCCTTTCCATGCGCCGCACCGGAAAGCCGGAACGCCACTATAGCGGGGGCGGAGGCGGATTCCTAAAATCTGAAGTGTTTACCTCGATCGACCTGCACCCATGCCCAAGGTCATCCCCCGGGATCGAGGCAGCACCTTCAGCCTATCCTCTTCCACAAGGGCTGTGGATAAGTGTGTTGAAAAACAGGTGCGTTGCCCGATTCGACACTGATGGCGCAAGGTCTTGGCACGCTTTGCCGAGTTCTTGGGCAAACCGGCCAAGCCTCTGATCCATATGAGGAAAGTCGGATCATGCGGGCTACCGGCCTGACCGCGTGTCAATGGAAAAATCCGCCCCGCCCCATCCGCGCCGCATTTTCCCCGCCGGCTGTGCCCTGTTGACAACCGTCCGCCCGCCGACCCGCAGGGGGTACCTCCCATGGAGGGGGCGGCCGGCGGGCGGACCGGTGCCGACGGCCGCTTCAGGCGGCGCCGGCCCCTTCGGTGAGCGTCACCGTCACCGTGGTCCCGGCGCCCGGCCGGCCGCACAGGCGGATTGTGCCTCCCATGCGCTCGACCAGGGCCTTGGCGATCAGCAGCCCCAGGCCGCTGCCCAGCTCGCCGTCCGCCCCCGGCGTGGCGTGGTGGTGGTCGATGCGGAACAGGTTCGGCCGCACGTCCTCGGGGATGCCGATGCCGTTGTCCTGGATGCGGATGACCACCCGGCCGTCCGCCACGGAGGCCGACAGACGGACGATGCCTCCCGCGGTGGAGAAGCGCACCGCGTTCTCGATCAGGTGCTTCAGGGCGGTGGCCAGCCCCGTCAGGTCGGCGAGCACCGGGGTCCCGGCGATGTGGTTGGCGATCAGGATGTCGCGCGCGCGGGCGCGCGGCACCACGTCATCCAGCACGTCCTGGAGCAGCCCGCCGAGGTCGTACACCCGCAGCTCGATCGGCACCTGGTTGAGCTGAAGGCGCGACCACAGCGAGAGGTTCTCGATGGTCCTCATGATCTGCCGTCCGGCGTCGGAGCACAGGGCGGCGTAGCCGCGCAGGTCCCCTGCGCCGCCGGCGGCGGCCTGGGCGTCGTCGGAGATCATCTGGGTGGCGCCGAGGATCGCGCTCAGCGGATCCTTCAGATCCTGGCAGATCTGGCCGAGAAAGCGGTTCATGCGGGCCACCGCGTCGGCCAGCTGCTCGCGCTGAAGCTCCTGACGCTCCTCCAGCTCGTGGCGCCGCGAGATGTCGGTGACGAAGATGCAGGCCCCCGACAGAGTGCCGGCGACATCGTCCAGACGGGAGTCGTTGAAGATGGTGTAGAGGCGCGAGCCGTCGGAGCGGACAAGCGTCATGTCGTAGCTGCGGTGCGGCACCAGCGCGCGCATCGCCACCTGCCGCTCCAGCGTCGGCCGGCTGTCCTCCGCCACACAGCTGAGAAGGTGGGTTCCGACCAGATCCCCTTCACGATAACCGAGCAGGGCGCACAGGGCGGGGTTGGCGTAGACGGTGACGAGGTCGCGGTCGACGATCCAGCATCCTTCCGACGTGCTTTCCAGAACCGAACGGTCCAGGCTGTCCAAGATCGATGGCCGTCGCGCAGCCCTCGACAACATCGTCAGCATGACATACCTCCAGTGCCGCTCCGCCAACCCTATCCCGTTATGATTCGAAGATTTTCAGATTGGCTTTCGCTAAATAGTACGCATAGGACGCCGGTTGGGCAACACGAGGAATTTTTCATTTTTGTGGAAAATTGCATGATCGCCGCAGCAGAAACCCAGGTTTCATCTTTGAAACGGGGACGAGTTCTGTTGATATCATTCCACCGGCGACGAATCCCCTCGCACTATCCAGGAGGCGCATTGCCGCACCGGCAAGCAGCGGGAAAGCAGAGCGCTGCGGCCGCGCAGGTCAGAAGGGGAAAGAGAGCGGCCCGTATAGACTCTCAACTTTGTGGCGACTTGGGCGCCTTTGCGGCGGGCATGTCGGGCTCCGTCGCCGCCCAGCAGCGGACCACTTCGGCCACGCTCCACGCCTGGGCGATGCAGCCGCGCGGATGGAAGGGCGGCTCGGCGTCGAAGATCTCGCTGATGGTCCCGATGCCGGCCTTGTCGAGGTGCGGCAAAAAGCCCTCCAGGAAGCGGCGCGCGCCGGCCCGGTCCTCCGGGTGCAGCTTCAGCCAGGCGTCGACGAAGGGGCCGATCAGCCAGGCCCACACCGTGCCCTGGTGGTAGGCGGCGTCACGGGCGCGCAAATCGCCGAAATACTTCGGCCGGTAGTCGCGGCTGCCCGGCGCCAGCGAGCGCAGCCCGACCGGGGTCAGCAGCCGCGCGCGCACGGTCTCCACCACGGCGTCCCAGCGCGCGCGGTCGAGCACGGGGTTGTCGAGCGAGACCGCGAAGATCTGGTTGGGCCGGCAGGCGGCGTCGTCCCCCTGCTCGCCGTCCACGACGTCGTAGAGGTGGCCCGCCGGTTCGCACCAGAATCGCGCGTTGAAGGAAGCGCGGACCTGGTCGGCCAGTTCGGTCAGCGGGCGGGCGGCGGCCTCTCCCTCCTCCTCGGCCAGCCAGCCGGCGGTCAGGCGCAGGGCGTTGTACCACAAGGCGTTGATCTCCACCGCCTTGCCGCGCCGCGGGGTGACCACCCAGTCCTCCACCTTGGCGTCCATCCAGGTCAGCTGGTAGCCTTCCTGGCCCTGGCGCAGCAGGCCATCCACGCCGTCCATCCCGATGCCGAAGCGGGTGCCCCGGCGGTGGTGCTCGATGACGGACAGCAGCTTGGGCAACAGCAGTTGCAGGGTATGGCGGTCGCCGGTGGCGTGCAGGTAGCGGTTCAGCGCGTGGAAGAACCACAGGGTCGCGTCGGCGGTGTGGTACAGCCCCTCGTCCTTGCCGTCGGGGAACATGTTGGGGATCAGGCCCTGGCGGATGTAGTGCGCGAAGGTGCGCAGGATCCAGCCGGCCTCCACATGGCGCCCGGTGGTCAGCGTCAGCCCCTCCAGGCTGATCATGGTGTCGCGGCCCCAGTCGGTGAACCAGTGGTAGCCGGCGATCACCGTGCGCACCTCGTCCCCCTCGGCGCGGGCGCGCATCTGGTCGGCGACGCGCCCCGCCGGAACGAACAGAAAGCTGTCCGCCGACAGCACCAGCTCCGCCATAGGCCCTTTGCGGAGAGAGGGGTGCGCGGACCCGACGATACGCCGCCGCCGCTCCCTCTCGAAGCGCAGGACGTCGGCGGGCGGCAGCGCCCAGAGCCGTTGCCAGGGTTCCGTCGCGGCGACGAAGCTCAGCGTCTGGCCCTGGCTCAGCGGACCGCTGAAATAGCCGGGCGTCCACAGCGAGCCGCGCGATTCGTAGCCGCGCTCCGCCTCCACCGGATAGACGATGTCGCGCCGCGCTCCGCCGTCCAGGGTGAGGGGATGTTCCGCCCCCTCGATGGTCATGCGCAGCACCGGCAATTCCGGCCCGGCCCAAATCTCGTATTCGTGGCCGCGGGCGGTGACGCGGTAATCGCGGGCCAGCGGCTCGTCCACCGCCGATTCCAGCTTGCGGAAGGCCATCACCGGGCGAAGCCGCAGGCAGATCGGCTGCGGCGCCTTGACCACCCGGTAGGTGACGTGGACGATGTTCTGAAGGTGCGGCAGGACGATCTGCTTTTCGATCACCACATCGCCGAACTCGTAGCGCCAGACCGGCAGCCCCGATTCCATGCGGAACTCCGCGAGGCCGGAGGGGGCCGCGTCCGATGGGTAGTCCGGGTCCGGCCATTGGTCCGGTTGCGGGTTGTGGCCGGTCAGCCGCCGCTCGGTGCCGTCCGGCTCGATCAGCACGTCGTTGAGCTGGCTCAGCATCACCACCCGGCCCAGCGGCGCCGGCAGGGCCGCCACCAGCAACCCGTGATACCGCCGCGTCACCGCCCCCGACAGGGACGAGGAGGCGTAACCGCCCAGCCCGTTGGCGACCAGCCATTCGCGGGAAAGCGCGGCGTCCGGCGCGGACCGCAGGACATCGCGCGTGATCTTGCGGACGAAATCAGCCATGGGTCTCCTGAGCGTCTCCGGGGTTCACGGGCGCAGGGGCAAGGACGACCGCCGCGTGGCCGGGAACCCGCCAGCCGCCGTCCGGCGCCGTCAACGGAGCGGTGCCGCTGCCGCCGTAGCGGGGGTCCTCGCTGGACCACAGCGGCGTCCATTCCTTGCCAACGGGCGGCGCCAGCAGCGGTTCCGGAAGGATGTCCAACCTCTGATCGCGCCCCAGATTGACCAGCAGCAGCCGGTCGGCCCCATCGCCCCTGTCCTTTGGCCCGAAGAAGCGGAGGACGAACGCCTCCTCTCCCAGCACGGCGCCGTCCAGCCCGCCGTCGCCCTGAGCGCGGAACACCGGGTCCTCCCGGCGCAGGCGCAGGAGATCGCGGTGCAGCGCCCAGACCTCCGCGTGGCGTTCCCGCTCCCCATGGTCGATTTTGGAGAGGCGGAAGCTGTCCTCCTCCTGCGGGGGCTTCAGGTGGGCGCGCATGGCGGGCGTGGCCAGGCTGGGAAACTGGGACAGGAACTCTCCCCGCCCCTCCGCCACCAGGGCGGCCAGATCCGGCTCGTGGTCGGCGAAATAGTGGAAGGGCGCGCTGGCCGCGAACTCCTGCCCCTGGAACAGCATCGGCGTGCCGGGACCCAGCAGCGCCAGCACCGTCATCGCCCGCCAGCGCCCGGGCGTGGTCAGTGCGTGGCCCCGCAGACCCCGGCCCGAGTTGGCGATCTGGTCGTGGTTCTGGAGAAAGGTGACGAAGACCGGGCGCGGCAGGCCGTGGGCCGGCGTGCCCCGCCGCTTGCCCTGCCAGCGGTACCACTGCCCCTGATAGAGGAAGCCGTGCTTGATGGCGGACACCAGTTCCTGCGGGGTGCCGCGGTAATCGGTGTAATAGGCTTCGTTCCGCCCGGTCAGCGCGACCTGCGCCGTGTGGTGGAAGTCGTCGTTCCACAGGGCGTCCAGCCCGCAACCGCCCTGCTCCACCGGGGTCGCCATGGCGGCATGCTGGCACTCGTTCTCCCCGATCAGCAGCGTGGCGCGCCCGCGCGCCGCGCGCCGGACGGCCCGCCCGATCTCCTGGATGATGTGCGGGGTGGTGCGGTCGAAGATCTGCTGGGTGGCGTCAAGCCGCAGCCCGTCCAGATGGTATTCGTCGATCCAGAAGGCGGCGTTCGCCAGGAAGAATTCCCGCACCGGGCCGCAGTTCGGGCCGTCGAAATTGATCGCGTCCCCCCACTCGTTCTTGTAGCGGCTGGTGAAGTAGTCCGGGGAAAAGCGGGACAGGAAATTCCCGCTGGGGCCGAGGTGGTTGTAGACCACGTCGAGGATCACTGCGAGGCCCAGCGCATGGGCGCGGTCCACGAAGCGCCGCATGGCGTCCGGTTCGCCGTAAAGCCGCGTCGGGGCGAACAGGTCCACCCCGTCGTAGCCCCAGCCGAAGCGCCCCGGAAACTCCGCCACCGGCATGAGTTCCAGGACCGTCACCCCCAACTCCGCCAGCTGTGGCAGTTCGCTCAGCGCCGCCTCCCAGGTTCCTACCGGCGTGAAGGTACCGACGTGCATCTCATAGACCACCTGTCCCCGCAGGGTGCGGCCCGCCCAACCGTCGTCGGTCCAGGCGAAGGCGGACGGGTCCACGAGCTGCGACGGCCCCTCCGGCCCGTCGGGCTGGAAGCGCGAGACGGGGTCGGGGAAGGCCGCGCCGTCGTCCAGCCGGAACCGGTAGAGGCTTCCCACCGGCATTTCCTCCACCACCGCGGAGAAGTAGCCGCCGCCCTCCGCATCCAGCGCCACCGCGCGTTCCTCCACTCCGGCCAGCAGGCTGACGCGGCGGCAGGCCGGCGCCCAGACCCGCGCCAGCGCGCGGCCGCCCGTCGCCGGTTCCACGCCTATGGGATAACGGCGGGTGGTAAAGGCCGAACCGCCGGCACACGCCCCTTCGGGAGGACTCGACACTTGGACCTTCCCACCGCACTGTTTGGACCATCGCCTTCCCAACAGGCCCCGGCCCTCCTTCGTCCCACCCCTCCTTCGTCCCCCCTCCTTCGTCACAAGTGCGGCGTCGGCGATGCCGACGCGATCCCTTCGGAAAGGTCATCCGCCATGCCCACCCCCTCGCCGTGCGTCCTGATCTGGAATGAGTTCCGCCACGAGCGCCGGGACGAGTCCGTGCGGTCCCACTATCCCCAGGGCATCCACGAGGCGCTGGCCGCCCCCCTGCGCGCCGCCGGCCTGACGGTGGACACCGCCACTTTGGACGAGCCGGAGCACGGTCTGACCGAGGAGCGGCTGAACGCCGCCGACACGCTGGTCTGGTGGGGCCACCGCGCCCATGCGGAGGTGTCGGACGCGGTCGTGGAGCGGGTGAAGCGGCGGGTGACGGAGCATGGCATGGGCCTCCTGGCGCTCCATTCCAGCCATTTCTCCAAACCCTTCGTGGCGCTGATGGGTACCGGCTGCTATCTGAAGCACCGCGTGGCGGCGGAGAAGGAGCGGCTGTGGGTCGTGGACCCCGGCCACCCGGTTGCGGCCGGCATCGCCGACTTCATCGAACTGGACCGGGAGGAAATGTACGGCGA
>JAEZHQ010000277.1 GCA_023416455.1 Pseudomonadota bacterium
GTCCTCCCCTGCCCCGCGGGGGAGCGCCGGTGCCGGCCTGCCGCCGGCCGCGTCTCCGCCGCCGCCCGACGGCGGCCGCGCCCACGGGGAGGATCCGGCGGACGGCGCGGCCGCGCGCCCGCTCGTCACCATCTCCATCCCCGTCTTCAACGAGGAAGGCAACATCGACCGCCTGTTCGACCGGTTGCAGGCGGTGGCCCGCGACAACGGCGGCTTCGACTTCGAGTTCCTGGTCACCGACAACGCGAGCACCGACGGCACCTTCGCCAAGCTGGCGGAGCGGGCCGCCGCCGACCCGCGCATCCGCGTGCTGCGGCTGTCCCGCAACTTCGGCTTCCAGCGCTCGATCCTGACCAACCTTCTCAACGCCCGCGGCGCCGCGGCCATCCAGGTCGACGCCGACCTCCAGGATCCCCCGGAGCTGATCAAGGTTTTCCTGGCGAAATGGCGGGAAGGCTACAAGGTCGTCTACGGCATCCGGCGCAAGCGCAGGGAGAACGCCCTCCTGACCCTGGCGCGCAAGCTCCATTACCGGCTGGTCCGCGCCCTCAGCGACGTCGAGGTGCCGCTCGACGCCGGCGACTTCCGCCTCGTCGACCGCGCCGTGATCGAGCATCTGCGCAGCTACGAGGACCGCTCGCCCTATCTGCGCGGCATCATCGCCTCCATCGGCTACGCCCAGATCGGCATTCCCTACGACCGCGCCGCCCGCCAGGCCGGCCGCAGCAAGTTCAACCTGGTGACGCTGCTGGCCCTGTCCATCGACGGCATCTGCAGCCAGTCGACCAAGCCGCTCCAGTTCATCACCGTCTTCGGCTTCTTCACGTCGCTGCTGACGGTTCTGCTGATCGCCTTCTACCTCGCCGACCACCTGCTGGGCGGGACGGAGGCCCAGGGCTTCACGACGCTGGCCATCCTGACGCTCGGCTCGCTGGGCCTCAACGCCGCCTTCATCGGGCTGATGGGCGAGTATGTCGGGCGCATCTACACCACCGTGCGGGGCGGCCCGACGGCCATCGTCGCCGACCGCATCGAGGCGCCCGTCCCGGGTGGGGCGCCCATCCCGGTTGGGGCGCCCGGCCCGGCCGGGGCGCGCGGCGCGCGGGAGAGCGCGGGGGAGGCCTGCCGATGAAGACCGTCATCCTGGCCGGCGGGCTGGGCACCCGCCTGTCCGAGGAGACCGACCTGCGCCCCAAGCCGCTGGTGGAGATCGGCGGCCGCCCGATCCTCTGGCACATCATGAAGATGTACGAAGCCGCCGGGATCCGCGACTTCGTGGTCTGCGCGGGCTTCAAGAACGCCCTGATCAAGCGCTACTTCGCGCTTTATCACCTCCAGGAGAACGACATCGAGATCAACACGCGGACCGGGGAGCTGCGCTACCTGTCCTCCAAGAGCCCGGAGGACTGGACGGTCGCGGTGATCGACACCGGGGCCGAGACGATGACCGGCGGGCGCCTGAAGCGCATCGCCCATCTGGTCCAGGACGGCACCTTCTGCCTGACCTACGGCGACGGGGTGAGCGACCTCGACATCCGCGCCGTGATCGCCTTCCACAGGAGCCACGGCCGGCTGGCCACCATCACCGCCGTGCCGTCGCCCGGCCGCTTCGGCGTCCTGGAGCTGGACGGCGGCTCGGTCAACCGCTTCCTGGAGAAGCCGCACGCCGAGATGGGGTGGATCAACGGCGGCTTCTTCGTCCTCGAACCGGACGCCCTCGCCGTCATCGCCGGCGACGACACCGTGTGGGAGCGCGACCCCCTGGAGCGGCTGGCCGCGGAGGGGCAGCTCATGGCCTACCGCCACGCCGGCTTCTGGAAGCCGATGGACAGCCTGCGCGACAAGCGGGAGCTGGAGGCCCTGTGGGCCGCCGGCGCCCCCTGGAAGACATGGTGAGGGCATGACGGGGGTGAGGGCATGACGGGGGTGAGGCCATGACCGTTCCGCCGCCGCCCGGCGACGCCCCCGGATCCGACGCCGGATCCCACGCCGGATCCGACGCCGGATCCGGCACCGAGTTCGACGCCGAGTTCGACGCCCACAGCGGGGACTACGACAGCCGGGTCAACGAGGCGCTCGCCGTCCCGGGCCTGACGGTCGACTATTTCACCCGGGTCAAGGCCGACTACCTGCTCGACGCCGTGGCGGCCCGCTTCGGCTCCACGGCGGCGGTGGAGATGCTCGACGTCGGCTGCGGCGTCGGCAACGGCCACGCCCGCCTGGCGCCGCGCGTGGCCCGGCTGGCCGGGACCGACCCGTCGCGCCGCTGCATCGAGGCGGCCCGCCGGCGCAACGGCGGCGTCGCCTACACCGTGTCCGACGGCCGCCGCCTGCCCTACCCCGACCAAAGCTTCGACGTCGCCTTCGCCGTCTGCGTGTTCCACCATGTCGCGGTCGCCGACCGGGTCGGCCTGGCCGGCGAGATGCGCCGCGTCCTGCGGCCCGGCGGGCTGGTCCTGCTGTTCGAGCACAACCCGGCCAACCCCCTGACCCGGCGGGTCGTGAACAACTGCGTCTTCGACCGCAACGCCGTCCTCCTGCGCGCCGCCGAGAGCGAGGCGGTGCTGCGGGAGGCCGGCTTCGCGGAAGCCGCCAGCCGCTTCATCCTGACGCTGCCCTCCTTCGGCCCGGCCACCCGCGCGCTCGACCGGCTGTTCGCGCGCCTGCCGCTCGGGGCCCAGTACTGCACATGCGCGCGGGCCTGACGGCGGCGGGGCGGGCGCTGCTCGGCTGGGACCGCCGCCGCCTGGCGGCGCTCGCCCGCTTCGCCGCGGTCGGCCTGCTCAGCTCGGGCCTTTACGCCGGGGTCATGCTGCTGGCGATCCGCTTCGGCGGGGTGGCGCCCGGGGTGGCGAGCGCGCTCGGCTACGCGGCGGCGCTTCCCGTCAACTTCGGCCTGCACCGCTCCTTCACCTTCGCCTCCCGCGGCCGGATCCGCCGGGAGGCGCTGCGCTTCCTCCTCCTCCACGGGATCAACATGGCCCTGTCCATGGCCATCGTGCATCTCATGGTCACGGTGGCGGGGCTGCCCGCCGCCGCCGGCGCGCTCGCCGTCGTCCTCGCCATCCCGCTGCTCCAGTTCATCGCCCTGGAATCCTGGGTGTACGGAAGGCCCCCCCACTCAAGGGAACCGCCATGACCCTGTCCGCCGCCCACCGCCCCGCCGCCGTCCCGGCCGCGCGCGCAACCACCCTTCTTCCCGCGGCCGCCCTGCTGCTGATCGGGGTGGGGCTGGCCCTGTCCCTCTTCCCGGCGGACCTGCTGGCCGGCGGGGCGGACTGGTGGGGCCGGCTGTCCGGGGACGACGCGGTCGGGCTGATCGGCTCCCGTTACTTCGCCCTCGACGCCTGGCGCTTCCCCCTGTTCCGGACGGCGATGCTGGGGCCGCCCGAGGGCGTGAACATCATCTTCACCGACGCCGTCCCCGGCATGGCCCTGCTGGGCAAGCTCGCCCACCGCCTGACGGGGACCGCCCCCAACTACCTCGGCGGCTGGCTGCTGCTGGCCTACGCCGCGCAGCCGCTCGCCGCCTACGCCCTGCTGCGGGCGATGGGCGTGCGCCGCGTCCTGGCCTTTCCCGGCGGGATCCTGGCTCTGCTGATGCCGGCCTTCGTCTTCCGCTACGGCCATATCGGGCTGGTCGCCCATTTCGTGATCCTGCTGGCCTTCCTCGCCTACGCGCGCGCGGTCACGGTGGCGACGGCGCGGGAGATCGCGGCCTCGGCCGTCCTCGCCGCCCTGGTCCTCCTCATCAACCCCTATCTGCTGGCGATGGCGGGCGGGATCGTCGCGGCGGGGGTCGTCGAGGCGGCGCGCCGGGGCCGCATCGGCCCGCTGCGGGGGGTCGGCATCCTCGCCCTCATGGCCGGCACGGCGGTCGGGCTGGCCGCCCTGTTCGGCGTCCTCGACCGGGACGGCACGGCCACCGGCGGCTTCGGCCTCTACTCGATGAACCTGCTCTCGCCGGTGGTCCCCCAGCTCAGCGCCCTGCCCGGCCACGGCGCCTACATCCTCGACGCCACCCAGGGCCAGTACGAGGGCTACAACTATCTGGGCGCCGGCATCCTGCTGCTCCTGCTGCTGGCCGTCGTGACCGGCTGGCGCCTGGTCCTGGGGCTGCTGGCGCGTCACGCGGTCCTGGTGGCGGCGGTGGGGGCCATGGCGGTCTACGCCCTGTCCGGCGAGGTCTACGCCGGCGGCCGCCTGCTCGCCCGGCTGCCCTTCTACGAGACGCTGGAGCCGTTCCGGACGCTGGCCGCCACCTTCCGGTCGAGCGGGCGCTTCTTCTGGCCGGCCGGCTACCTGGCGCTGGCCGGCGCGGTCCTCGTCCTGGCGCGCCGGCTCCCCCCGGCCCGCTGCCTCGGCCTGATGGCCGCCGCGGTGGCCCTCCAGCTGGTCGACACCCGCCCCCTCCTGCGCAGCGTCGAGGCGCGGGCCGCGGCGTCGCCGGAGCCCTTCGACCGCGGCCTGTGGGCGGCCGCGCTCAGCCGGCACGACGGGCTGGTCATCCTGCCGGAGTTCCTGTGCACCCATCCGGGCAACCGCCGCTACATCTATCCCTTGCAGGTCATGGCGTCGGCGGCGGGGATCCCGTCCAACTCGCCGATCATCAACCGCGGCCAGCGGGATTGCGCCGGCGCCCAGCTCGGCCTGATGCGCCGGGTCGACGCCGCGGCGGTGACGGCCAATCCCCTGCTCGTCCTGTTCAAGGACTCGGTCCCCGCGGTCCTGGCGCAGATGGCGCAGCACCAGGGCTTCGCCTGCCGCGACGCCGGCTTCGCGCTGGCCTGCAGCCGGCGGACGGACGACCCCGCCGTCCGCGCGCTGGGCGCCGACCCGGCGGCCGCGACGCCGCTGCCGCTGGGCACCCGCCTGTCCGCGCTGAAGGACGGCGACGGCCTGCCCTTCCTCGGCGCCGGCTGGTCGGTGGCGGACAATCACTTCCGTTGGGGGGAGGGCGAGGCGGCCATAATCACCGGCCGTCTCGCCGCGCCGGTCTGCGGCGGCCTGACCTTCCGCGCCCTGGTCGTCCCCCTCGCCTTCGGGGATCACATCGTCGGGACCGCCCAGGTCCTGCTCAACGGCGTGCCGGCCGGCACGCTGTCGGTGTCCGGGTCCGGCCTGCAGGAGGTCCGTATGGCCTTTCCGCCGGCCGCCGGCTGCCTCGACGCGGCGACCGTCGAGCTGCGCTTCGACGGCCTGAAATCCCCGCACGAGCTGGGCATGAACCAGGATGTGCGCCGGCTCACCTGGGCCATGCAGTGGTTCGAGCTGGCGGCTCCTTGATACCAATTCCGGAAAGGTCCGACCTGTGATCGGACCTTTCCGGACCCTCATACGCCGGGCGGCCCGCTCCCGCGGGAAACGGCCGCCGGCTCACCCGGCCGGGCGGCCGCGCAGGCGGCGCAGGGC
>JAEZHQ010000318.1 GCA_023416455.1 Pseudomonadota bacterium
AGCGTGGCGAGCCCGCCCAGCGCCGCCGCCGCCGCCGCCCGGCGCCAGCCCGACAGGCCGGCGAGGCGCGCCGGGATCCGGCTCAGCGGGGCCGGAACGGAAAGGGCATCGGTGGCGGTCAAGGGGCGAACTCCGGAAGACGGCGCGGGCGCCGGCGCCCGCAAGGGGGAAGGGCGGCCGGAGCCCCCTCCCCCGCCCCGGGCGGGATGGCCGGATGGACCGGAAGCGGCGTCAGCCGGCCGCGGCCAGGGCCGAGCTGTTGGCGGGCGTGTTGCGGACGCGCAGGCGCTTGATGCGGCGCGGGTCGGCCTCGACGATCTCGAACTCCAGCCCGGAGGGATGCCTCAGCATCTCGCCGCGCCCCGGGACCCGGCCGGCCAGCGACACCACGAGGCCGCCCAGCGTGTCGATGTCCTCGCGCTCCTCCTCGGTCAGGACGGGGCCGACGCGCTCCTCGAAATCCTCGATGGACAGGCGGGCGTCGGCGAGGAGCGAGCCGTCCGGCCGCTCGACGAGGCGCGGGGCGGCGTCCTCGTCATGCTCGTCCTCGATCTCGCCGACGATCTCCTCGACCAGATCCTCGATGGTGACGAGTCCGTCGATGCCGCCGAACTCGTCCACCACCAGCGCCATGTGCTGGCGCTTCTGGCGCATCTGCACCAGCAGGTCGACCACCGGCATGCTCGGTGCGACGATGCTCACCTCGCGCACGATGTCCTTCAGCTCGGCCGACTTGTGGCCGGCGACGACGGCGAGCACGTCCTTGATGTGCACCATGCCGACCACGTCGTCGAGGGTCTCGCGGAAGACCGGGAGGCGGGAATGCGCCTCCTCCGACATGCGCTGGATGAGGGCGGGGAAGGGAGTGTCCACGTCCACCGCGACGATGTCGGCGCGGGGCACCATCACATCGACCACGCTGCGGTCGTGGAGCTGGAGGATGTTGGCGAGCAGCGCGCGCTCGCCCGCCCCCACCGATCCTTCATCGCCGTCCTGCTCCCCGATCATCTCTTCGATGGTGTCGCGGAGCGTCGTGTCGCCACGTCCCTTGAGGACGGAACGGAGCCATCCCTTGAACAGGTGGCCCAGGGAGTGTTGGTCTTCGGCCCCGTCGTCACGGGGCGCACGACTGTCGGAGATTTCGCTCATCGGTCCGGTGGTTCGTCCAGGTTCAGCGCCCCCGGAGGGGGGCGGGTGGCGGTGTAGGGATCGGCGATCCCGAGGGATTCGAGCACCTGGACTTCCAGCTGCTCCATCTCCTCGGCCTCGTCGTCCGATTCATGATCATACCCAAGCAGATGAAGAACGCCATGCACCACAAGGTGGGTCATATGGTCCGAAGGCGTCTTCTGCTGCTCGGCGGCCTCGCGGGCGACGGTTTCCCAGGCCAGGATGACGTCGCCCAGAAGGATCGGCGCCTCGTCCCCCGGCTCCGGATCCTCGGCCTCGGTCAGGGCGAAGGACAGCACGTTGGTCGGCCTGTCCTTGCCGCGGTATTCGCGGTTCAGCCGGTGCACCAGCGCGTCGTCGGCGAGCACGACCGACAGCTCGGCCGGCCCCTCCGCCTCGTCGTAGGTGGCGGCCAGCGCCGCCAGCGCGGCCCGCTCGGCCAGCCATTCCGCGCTGTCGGCCCAGCCGCCGGCTTCACGTGAAACAGCGACGTCCACCGCCATCACGACGCCTCCTCCCGGGCGGCGCCGCCGTCCGGCCGCCGCGCCGCGCCGGCCTGCCTCTCGGCGCGGTCGTAGGCGCGGATGATGCGGGCGACCAGCGGGTGGCGCACCACGTCGACGTCGGTGAAATGGACGAAGCGCACGCCCTCCACCCCCTTCAGGATGTCCAGCGCCTCGCGCAGGCCGGACCGGGCTCCGGCCGGCAGGTCGGTCTGCGAGATGTCGCCGGTCACCGCCATGCGCCCGCCCTCGCCCAGGCGGGTCAGGAACATCTTCATCTGCATGGGCGTGGTGTTCTGCGCCTCGTCCAGGATGACGAAGGCGTTGGCCAGCGTGCGCCCGCGCATGAAGGCGAGGGGGGCGATCTCGATCTCGCCGGTCTCCAGGCGCTTCTTCACCTGCTCCGCCGGCAGCATGTCGTGCAGCGCGTCGTAGAGCGGGCGCAGGTAGGGATCCACCTTTTCCTTCAGGTCGCCCGGCAGGAAGCCCAGCCGCTCCCCCGCCTCCACGGCGGGGCGCGACAGCACGATGCGGTCGACCTGGCCGGTGGTGAGCAGGGCCACCGCCTGGGCCACCGCCAGGTAGGTCTTGCCGGTGCCGGCCGGACCCAGGCCGAAGACCATCTCGCTCTCGGCCAGGGCCTGGAGATAGACGGCCTGCATGGGCGAGCGCGGGGTGATGGCGCCCCTGCGCCGGGTGCGCACGGCGCCCTCGCCCCGGCTGAGCGAGGCGAGATTCTGGTCGCGCACCGCCTCGCCGCCGGCACCGGTGGCCATGCGCACGGCGGCGTCGACCTCGCCGGTGCCGACCGCCATGCCGCGCTTCAGCCGCTCGTAAAGCGCGTCCAGCGCGGAGCGGGCGGTGCCCGCCAGCTCGGGCGGCCCGGCGATGGTCAGCACGTTGCCGCGGGAGATGAGGGAGACGCCGAGCTGGTTCTCGATGCGGGCGAGGTGGCGGTCATGCTCCCCGTACAGCATCGGCAGAAGCCGGTTGTCGTCGAATTGCAGGTCGATGCGCTGGTCCGGCACGCCGTTCAAACGGTTGCCTCCAAGGGTTGGGTGCCGCCGGGCGCGGTCTGCCAGGCGCCGGTCACCACCGTGCCGGCCAGGCTGTTCGGGTGGGCCGCGGCGACCCGCACCGCCACGATGCGGCCGAGCAGGCGCTCGTTGGCCTCGGCGTGGACCGACTGCATATAGGGGCTGCGGCCGAGGAGCTGGCCGGTGCGCTTGCCCTTGCGGTCGAACAGGACCGGCACGGTGCGGCCGACGAAGCCCTGGTTGAAGGCGTGCTGCTGGGCGTCGAGCAGCTGCTGGAGCGCGGCGAGGCGCCCGGCCTTCACCTCCTCCGGCACCTGGGCCGCCTCCAGCGCCGCCGGCGTGCCGGGACGCGGGCTGTACTTGAAGGAATAGGCCTGGGCGTAGCCGATGTCGGTGACCAGCCGCAGGGTCTGCGCGAAGTCGGCGTCGCTCTCGCCGGGGAAGCCGACGATGAAGTCGCCGGACAGCGCCAGATCCGGCCGGGCCGCGCGCAGCCGGTCGACGACGCGGCGGTAGTCGTCGGCGGTGTGCCGGCGGTTCATGGCGGCCAGGACGCGGTCGGAGCCGGCCTGCACCGGCAGATGCAGGTAGGGCATGAGCTGCGGCACCTCGGCGTGGGCGCGGATCAGATCCTCGTCCATGTCGCGGGGGTGCGAGGTGGTGTAGCGGATGCGCTCCAGCCCGTCGATCTCGGCCAGCGCGCGGATCAGCCGGCCGAGGCCCCAGGTGGCGCCGTCCGTCCCCTCGCCGTGCCAGGCGTTGACGTTCTGGCCCAGCAGGTTGATCTCGCGCGCGCCGGCGGCGGCCAGCCGCCGGGCCTCGCCGAGGATCGCCGCCGCCCCGCGCGAGAACTCCGCGCCGCGGGTGTAGGGCACCACGCAGAAGGTGCAGAACTTGTCGCAGCCCTCCTGCACGGCGAGGAAGGCGGACACGCCCTGGCCGCCGGCCTCCTCGGGCAGGAAGTCGAACTTGGACTCCGCCGGGAAATCGGTGTTCAGCACGCTGCCGGCGGCGCGGTTGGCCCTCGCCACCATCTCGGGCAGCGTGTGGTAGGTCTGCGGCCCGAAGACGATGTCCACATAGGGGGCGCGGGCGACGATCTCCTCGCCCTCGGCCTGGGCCACGCAGCCGGCCACCGCGACGATCATGCGCCCGTCGCCGGCCTCCGCCTTGCCCTCCTTCAGCTGGCGCAGGCGGCCCAGCTCCGAGAACACCTTCTCGGACGCCTTTTCGCGGATGTGGCAGGTGTTGAGGATCACCATGTCGGCCCCGTCCGGTTCCTCGACCGGCCGGTAACCCAAGGGCGCCAGGACATCCGCCATGCGGGCGGAGTCGTAGACGTTCATCTGGCAGCCCCAGGTCTTGATGAAGAGCTTCTTACTCAACGATCCCTTCCGCACCAAAACAAAAAGGCGCGCGGGGACGATGCGGCCCAGCGCGCGGCCCGCCGCACCGCGGCGTCGCTTCCGAACGATATGGTAGCACGAGTGCGGGAAAACGAGTCAACCATGGTGGATCGCCGGTGGCGGGCGGCCCGACAGCGCCCGCGCCACCCCCTGCGCCACGGCGCGCTGGCAGTGCTCGGCCAGGGCCTTGCGGCTGGTGAAGCCGTCGATGGTGACCGGCGGGTGGAACTCCACCTCCACCGTCATGCGGCCGAGCGTGAAGACCGTCCACAGGTGCGGGGCGAGGTCCATGTCGCCGTACCAGGCGTAGAGGGGCCGGAAGGCGATCCCCATGGGAATGCCGTCGAGCCGGGTCGGCGTGACGCTGACCGGCTGGACGGTCAGCGGCCGGCCCGCGATGCGCCGGGCGGCCACCGCGAACAGCGCCGTCTTGAAGGGCAAGGTGCGGTTGCCGTCGCTGGAGGTGCCCTCCGGGAACAGGATCAGGCTGTCGCCGGCGTCGAGGCGGGCGCCGATGTCGTCGCGCTGGCGCTCCACGCCGGCGCGCGCCTTGCGCTCGACGAAGACGGTCTGCTGCAATTTGGCGAGCAGGCCGAAGAAGGGCCAGCCGGCAACCTCGCTCTTGGCGACGAAGGAGCCGGCGATGAGCGACCCCAGCACCGTGATGTCGAGGTAGGAGGAGTGGTTGGAGACGAACAGCACCGGGCCGTCGGCGGCGCGCCGGCCGCGCACCACCACCTCCAGGCCCAGGATGCGGGCGCACACGGCGTGGTAGAAGCGCGGGATGCGGTGGCGCAGCGGCGAGCCGAGCGCGACCGCCGCCGCCTGCGCCGGGATCAGCGCCAGCGTCCAGCCGAGATAGACGGCGAGCCGCAGCGCGCCGAGAAGCGGCGAGCCGATCGCGCGCGCGCCTTGCGCCGGGGTCGCCGTCACCGCCGCCTCAGGCAATCTGGGCATCGCGGCTGCGCCGCTCGTAATGTTTGTAGTACTTGTCGGTGATCAGGTCGGTCTTGACCACGATGGAGACGTCGGTGGTGTTGAACTGGTGGTCGATGACCGCGCCGTCGCCGATGAATCCGCCGAGCCGGAGATAGCCCTTGATCAGCGGCGGCAGGACGCCCAGCGCCCGCTTGGGGTCGATGCGGTCGCGCGGCAGCAGATCCATGCTGACGTGGCGTTCGGCCAGGGCCACCGGGCGCAGCTCCGGCGGGGCCAGATGGTGGTGGTGCAGGTAGGCCAGCGGTTCGGCGAGCGCGCCCGCGTCCGTGCCCGGCAGGCTGGCGCAGCCGAACATCAGCGCGATGTCGTGCTGGAACACATAGGCGGCGATGCCGCGCCACAGGAGCTGCATGCTGCCCCGGCTGCGGCAGTCGGCGGCGACGCAGGACCGGCCCAGCTCCAGGATCTCGCCGGGATAGGCGACCAGGCGGCTGATGTCGTACTCGTCGCTGGAATAGAAGCGGCCGGCCTTGGCCGCCACCGGGCGGCGGATCAGGCGGTAGGTGCCGACCACGGACTCCGGTCCGCTGCCGCGCGCGTGGTCGATCACCAGAAGATGGTCGCAGAGCGTGTCGAAATCGTCGAAATCGCGCTGGCGCGCCGCCATTTCGGGTGTCGGCACCGCGGCCATCTCTTCGTAGAAGACGCGGTAGCGCAACGCCTGCGCCCAGTCGACCTCGGCGGAGGTTTCGGCCAACCGCACTTCCAGGGAGCCCATGCGCAGTTCGGATGAACTGCCCTGCTCCGTGTTCGTATCAGCCATTCGACGGTACGCCGGCGTTGTTCGCGACAAGGCAATCACCGGCCCTCCCTCCGGGGAGATCGGTCCGATCCTCCAACAGGGATAACCAAAGGGCCGGCCGCCGGTCAACCTCCTCATCGCCGCAACCGCC
>JAEZHQ010000359.1 GCA_023416455.1 Pseudomonadota bacterium
CTTCCGACCTGGGTCGTGATGCACGAGGATCTCCGGTCGAGCCCCCGCTGCCGCACCGTGTTCGACGCGCTGGTCGAGGGATTGGCAGCCCACGCGAAAGCGGGAGTGCCCGCCGCGCATCGCCAGCCCTCGCGCATGGCCGGCGGCGGCCGGGATCATCCCAGGGGGTAGCTGCGCAGCGGTTCGTACACCGCGCCCCCCTTGCCGGGATGGCTGCGGTAGAGCGTGAAGTGGTCCATCCGCACCGGCCCGGCGCGGAACAGGCCGCGCTCCTCGATGAAGCGGCCGACGCGGTCCTTCGGCGCGTCCCTCAGGCGGGCCAGGGTCACGTGGGGGGTGAACCGGCGCTCCTCCGCCGGCAGGCCGCAGCGGACGAGGGCCGATTCGACCTTGGCCTGGAGGTGCGCCAGCCCCTCGCCGCGCTCCACCCCCGCCCACAGGACGCGGGCGTGCCGGCCGGAGCCGAACACCCCCACCCCGTCGAGGACGAGGTCGAAGGCGGGGGCCGTCACCTCCGCCAGGGCCGCGTCGATCCCGGCGGCCTGGTCGCCCGGCACCTCGCCGATGAAGCGGAGCGTCAGGTGCAGGTTCTCCACCTCGGTCCAGCGCGCGCCGGGCACGCCGCCGCCCAGCCCGGCCAGGCGGCGGCGGATCTCCTCGGGAAAGTCGAGCGCGACGAAGAGGCGCAGCATCGGGGCCTCGGGCGGGCTCAGGGACAGGGGTCGGGGTAGCGGGCGTCGATCGCCTCGATGTCCTTCAGCAGCTCGTCGGACAGGGAGACGTCGATGGCGGCGATGTTGGACGCCAGATCCTCAAGGTTGGTCGCGCCGATCAGCGAGGAGGCGACGAAGGGCTGGCGCAGCGTGAAGGCGATGGCCATTTGCGTCGGCGACAGGCCGTGCCGCCGGGCGACGTCCAGATAGGCGCGGGTGGCCGCGTCGGCGTTGACCGTGTCGTAGCGCGACTTGCGGTGGTCGATGGCGCGGCGCGTGCCGGGCGGCACGGCGCCGTCCAGATACTTGCCGCTCAGCGTGCCGGCGGCCAGCGGCGAATAGGCCAGCAGGCCCACATCCTCGCGCAGGGCGACTTCGGCCAGCCCCTGCTCGAAGGTCCGGTTCAGCAGGCTGTAGGCGTTCTGGATCGAGGCGATGCGCGGCAGGCCCCGCGTCTCGGCGGCGCGCAGGAAGGCCATCACGCCCCAGGGCGTCTCGTTGGAGACGCCGACGTGACGCACCTTGCCGGCCTTCACCAGCTCGTCCAGGGCGGCCAGCGTCTCCTCGATGGGCGTGTTGTCCTTCGCCGGCTGGTGGCGGTAGCCGCGCAGGCCGAAGCGGTTGGTGGCGCGGTCGGGCCAGTGCAGCTGGAAGAGGTCGATGTAGTCGGTGCGCAGCCGGCGCAGGCTCGCCTCCGCCGCCGCCAGGATGTTGGCGCGGTCCAGCTTCGCCGTGCCGCCGCGCACCCAGCCGAAGCCGCCGTTGGCGGCGCCGATGACCTTGGTGGCGAGGATCACGCGGTCGCGCCCGCCGCGGGACTGGAACCAGCTGCCGATGATCTCCTCGGTCCGCCCGTAGGATTCGGCGTCCGGCGGGACGGCGTACATCTCGGCGGTGTCCCAGAAGGTGACGCCCCGGTCGAGCGCGAAGTCCATCTGCGCATGGCCCTCGGCCTCGCTGTTCTGGCGGCCCCAGGTCATGGTGCCGAGGCCGATGGCGCTGACCGACAGGCCGGTCCGGCCGAGCGGGCGATACTGCATGGAGGAATCCTCAAAGAAACAGTGTCAAAACTCCGGTATATCCATATAGACGGTTGTGGGAAATCTCGCCACTGGCGAAAAAGCCGGCCAGTGGAATGTCCCCGAAAGTCTCGCGGATCATGGCCAGCTCCTGGCTGCCCGTCCCGAACAGGCTGGGGCCGCGGGCGATGCAGCTGACGTAGAGCGCGCCCTTGGGCGGGGTCTTCACCCGCTTCCGGAGGTTGGCCAGCATCCGGCGCATGTCGCTCTCCGCGCTCTGCTGGTCGCGGCGGGTGAACAGGATGGACTGGCCGGTCTGCACCCGTTCGGCGACCGAAATCCAGCCGGCCCGCGGGTCGATGGCGATGAGGTCGCGGACCATGTAGTCCGCCGTGTCCGACCCGGGGATGGGCAGCCCGGCGAAGATGTAGCCCGACACCCGCCGCAGGTCGCGGGCCAGCAGCTCGCCGATGTCCTCCTTGAAGACCTCCAGGGCCGGGCGGCCGTCGATCTCCAGGATGACGTTGTCCTGGCTGGCGGTGATGGCGTGGGGCGGGCCGATGGGGGTGCAGCCCTGGCTGAGGCCGGTGGCGACGTCGAGGGTCGGCGCGAACAGGACGCCCGACACGCCGCCGTCGCCGACCGGGCCGCCGGCCATGGTGGCGGTGTTGCCGGGAATGGTGAACTGGGCGAACGCCGAGCGCGAGGCGGTCAGGCCGCCGACCAGGAAGCTCCCCGTGGACTCCGCCAGGGTGGCGACCAGCCCGGCCAGCTGCGGGTGGCGCGGGTCGGCGTGCACCAGCGCCAGCGAGGCCCCGTGCCGGTCCAGCCAGCCGCCGGCCATGCGGCGCAACGGCTCCAGGTCGCCGGAGACGATGGGGAACAGGCGGAAGCTGTCGGCCGGCAGCCGCGCCACCATCACGGCGATGGCCGGCTGGTCGAAGATCTCCTCGTCGTTGGCGCAGACCCCGATGCCGACGGTGCCGACCCAGTCGCGGATCCCGGTCACCCCGCGCAGCAGCGTGACGATGCTGGTTGCGTGCTCCGCCAGCGCGTCGGTGATGTAGAGGAAGCCCAGGTTGCAGCCCTCCACCGGCCCCAGCTCGTCGAGGCAGGCCTTCACGGTCTGCCCCCATTCCGGGCCGATGGCCGAGGCGGCCTTGAAGCGTGTGTCGGCGGCGGCGTCGCTGCCGGACAGAGTCGCCATGATGTCAGCCTCCCGTCTTGTCGATCGATTCCAGGAAACGGCCGACATGGGGCGCCATCCGCTCCACGAGGACCTTCACTCCGGCGGCGTTGGGGTGGATGCCGTCCGGCTGGTTGAGCGCGGGGTCGGCCGCGACTCCGTCCAGGAAGAACGGGTAGAGCGGCACGCCGTGGTGGCGCGCCAGGTCCGGGTAGATGGCGTTGAAGCGCTCGCCGTAGGCGCGGCCCAGGCTCGGCGAGGCGTACATCCCGACGAGCAGCGTGGGGATCCTCTCGGCGGCCAGGCGCGTCAGGATGGCGTCCAGGTTGGCGCGCGCGGCGGCGGGGTCGAGCCCGCGCAGCATGTCGTTCGCCCCCAGCGCCACGATGGCGGCGTCCGGCTTGTCGGCCAGCGCCCAGTCGAGCCGGGCGAGCCCGCCCGCCGTGGTGTCGCCCGACACCCCGGCGTTCACCACCGTCACGGCGTAGCCCCTGGACGCCAGCGCCTCCTGAAGCTGCACGGTGAAGCCCTGCCGCTCGGGCAGGCCGTAGCCGGCGGTCAGGCTGTCGCCCAGCGCCAGCAGCTTCACCGGACCGCCGGCCGCCGCCGCGGCGCTCATGCCGAGGCCCCAGGCGACGCACAGCGCGGCGAGCGCCGCCCGGAAGGCGGTCGTGTTGATTCGGCGGCGCACCACGCCATATGGCGAAAGGCCCTTCCGCTTGTCCGTGAGACGCATGCCAATGTCCCGACCCGATTCCCAGAGGTCCGCCATCGTCGAACTCGACGAGGTCCACTTGAGATTGGACAGTGCGGCGGGACCCGTCAACATCCTGCGCGGATTGAATCTTCGCGTCGAGCCCGGGGAGCGGGTCGGGGTGGTCGGGCCGTCGGGCTCCGGGAAATCGACCATGATGATGGTGATGGCCGGGCTGGAGCGCCCCACCGCGGGCACCGTCCGCGTCGCCGGCCGGGATCTCGGCCGCCTCGGCGAGGACGGGCTTGCGCGCTTTCGCCGCGACCATGTGGGCATCGTCTTCCAGGCCTTCCACCTCGTGCCGACCATGACGGCGCTGGAGAATGTGGCGATCCCGCTGGAGTTCGCCGGCGCGCCGGACGCCTTCGACCGGGCGCGGGCCGGGCTGGAGGCCGTCGGGCTCGGCCACCGCATCACCCATTACCCGGGCCAGTTATCCGGCGGCGAGCAGCAGCGCGTGGCGCTGGCCCGCGCCTTCGTGGCCGAGCCGGCGCTCCTGCTGGCCGACGAGCCCACCGGGAACCTCGACGTCGACACCGGGGCGACCATCGTGGAGCTGCTGTTCGACCTCGCCGAGCGGCGCGGCACCACCCTGGTCCTGATCACCCACGATCCGGCGCTGGCCGCGCGCTGCGGCCGCACGGTCCGCCTGATGGACGGCCGCATCGTGGACGACGGGCTGGGCGCGCGGCACGACCGCGTGCGGGTGGCCGGTGAGTAAGGGGCCGGTGAACAGGGGGGGCGCGGCGGCGCACGGGACCTGGCCGCTGGCCTTCCGCCTGGCCCGCCGCGAGCTGCGCGGCGGGCTGAAGGGGTTCCGCATCTTTCTGGCCTGCCTGACGCTGGGCGTGGCGGCCATCGCCGCCGTGCAGTCGGTGTCCGGCGGCGTCCTCGACGGCTTGCAGGCGGACGGGCGCGCCATCCTCGGCGGCGACGTGGCGGTGCGGCGGATCTACGCACCCCCCACCGACGAGCAGCGCGCCTTCCTAGAGGAGTCCGGCCTTGAGGAGTCCGGCCGCGTCTCGCTGTCGGCGGAGATGCGCGCCATGGCGCGCACACCGGACGAGATCCGCTCCTCCCTGGTCGAGCTGAAGGCCGTGGACGGGGTCTACCCGCTCTACGGCAAGGCGACCCTCGGCGGCGTGCCGGAGGGGACGTCCCTCCAGGACGCGCTGGAGCGGAAGGAGGACGGGCGCTGGGGGGCGCTGGTCGAGGAAGGGCTGCTCGACCGGCTGGGCGTGGAGCCCGGCGGCACGATCCTGCTGGGCGACGCCGCCTACACCGTCCGCGGGGTGCTGGCGCGCGAACCGGACCGGGCCTCGTCCAACGCCTTCTCCCTCGGCCCGCGGCTGATGGTGGCGCTGCCCTCGCTGGAGGCGACGGGCCTGCTGCAACCGGGAAGCATCGTCTACTGGAACGCCAAGGTTGCCCTGCCGCCGGGCACCGACCTCGCCGCCTGGCAGGCCCGGTTGGAGGAACGCTTCCCGGAGGCGGGATGGCGCGTGCGCGACTACACCAACGCCTCGCCGCAGATCGAGCGCTTCATCGGGCGCATGACCCTGTTCCTGACCCTGGTCGGGCTGACCGCGCTGCTGGTCGGCGGCGTCGGCGTCGGCAACGCCGTGCGCAGCCATCTGGAGTCCCGGGCGCGGACGGTCGCCACGCTGAAATGCCTGGGCGCCCCCGGGGCGCTGGTCTTCCAGGTCTATCTGCTCCAGATCCTGGCCCTGTCCGCGCTGGGAATCCTCCTCGGCCTGGCCCTGGGGGCGATGGCGCCGCTGGGGCTGGGGATGCTGCTGGAGGATCTGCTTCCGGTGTCGGCGCGCATCGGCGTGCAGCCGGGCGCGCTCGCCCTGGCGGCGCTCTACGGGGTGCTGACCGCGCTGGCCTTCTCGCTGTGGCCGCTCGGCCGCGCGCGGGAGGTGCCGGCGGGCGCCCTGTTCCGCGACGTGGTGGCGCCGGCCGGCGGGCGGCCGCGGGCGGCCTATCTGGCCGCCCTGGCGCTGACCGTGGCGGCGCTGGCGGCGCTCGCCGTGGCCACCGCCCACAACAAGGTCTTCGCCGGCTGGTTCGTGGCCGGCTCCATCGCCACCTTCCTCACCTTCCGCGGGGCGTCCTGGCTGGTCACCACGGGGGCCGCCCGGATCGGCCGGCCGCGCCGGCCGGGGCTGCGGCTGGCGCTGGCCAACCTGCACCGGCCGGGCAACCCCACCGGGACCGTGGTCCTGTCGCTGGGCCTCGGCCTGACGGTGCTGGTCGCCATCGCGCTGATCGAGGGCAACTTCTCCCGCCGGGTCAACGAGACCATCCCCAGGAACGCGCCCAGCTTCTTCTTCGTGGACATCCAGCCCGACCAGTTCGAGCCGCTGCGCCGCGCGGTGACCGCCGTCCCCGGCACCGCCGGGTTCGAGGCGGTGCCCTCGCTGCGCGGCCGGATCGAGCGGGTGAACGGGCAGGACGCCGAGCAGGCGCTGCGCAACCCGGAGCAGGCCTGGGTGCTGGCGGGCGACCGCGGCCTCACCTATTCCGCCCGGCTGCCGGAGCATTCGGAAATCATTGCCGGCTCCTGGTGGCCGGAGGATTACGCCGGCCCGCCGCTCCTTTCCATCCACCAGAACGTGGCCGACGCCTTCGGCATCGGCCCGGGGGCACGGATCACCATCAACATCCTCGGCCGCAGCGTCGAGGCCACGGTGGCCAGCGTCCGCGCCGCCGACTTCGCCAGCATGGCCATCAACTTCGCCCTGGTGTTCGCGCCGGGCACGCTGGAAAAGGCTCCGCAGACCTGGATCGCCACCGTCCGCGCCGATCCGGCGGCGGAGGCGCAGGTGCAGCGCGCCGTCCTGCACGGCTTCCCCAACGTCACCACGGTGCGGGTGAAGGACGCGCTGGACACCGTCAACACCATGCTGGGCCATATCGGGACGGCGGTGCGCATCACCGCCGGCATCACGCTGGCCGCCGGGACGCTGGTGCTTGCCGGGGCGGTGGCGGCCGGGCACCGGCGCCGGGTCTACGACGCGGTGGTGCTGAAGGTGCTGGGCGCCACGCGGGGCGACGTGCTGCGCGCCTTCCTGCTGGAATACGGGCTGCTCGGCCTCATCTCCGCCGTCATCGCCGGCGCGGTCGGCACCGTCACCGCCTGGGCGGTGTTGACGCAACTGATGCGCTGGGACTGGACCTTCCTGCCCTCGGCGGTGGTCACCACGGCGCTCATCAGCACCGCCATCACGCTCGCCCTCGGCTTCGTCGGCACCTGGCGGGCCCTGGGGCAGCCCTCGGCCCCGCTTCTGCGCAACGAATAGCCGTCCGCAGCAGTGTTCGGCCGCGGCGCGGCCCACCTGGACAAGTGCACGATGCCTCCTTGACTTCAACGGCCGCCCCCGGCGGCCGTTGAACGGAGGACTTGCTTTGCCAATATGTCAGGGCAAGGGGAACCACTTTTGATCGAGGACAACCATGGCTGACCCGACGTTTAACCGTTACGCCGGTGCGGACCGCGCAATCGATCGGGGGTATTTCGACGAGGGCCTGCGGCAGCACATGCTGCGTGTGTACAACTACATGGGCGCCGGCCTCGTCGTGACCGGCCTTGTGGCCTTCCTCGTCTCGACCAGCCCGGCGCTGATGCAGGCGATCTTCGCGACCCCCCTGAAGTGGGTGGTCATGCTGGCGCCTCTGGCCTTCGTGATGGTGCTGTCCTTCGGCATCAACCGGCTGTCCTTCGCCTCGGCCCAGGCGGTCTTCTGGGCCTACTGCGCGGCGATGGGCCTGTCGATGGCGGCGATCTTCCTGGTCTTCACCGGGGCCAGCATCGCGCTCACCTTCTTCGTGACGGCCGCCACCTTCCTGGCGATGAGCCTCTACGGCTACACCACCAAGGCCGACCTGTCGAAGATGGGCTCGTTCCTGGTGATGGGCGTGGTCGGCATCCTCATCGCCGGCCTGGCCAACCTGTTCTTCCAGTCGCCGGCTTTGCATTTCGCCATCTCGGCCATCGGCGTGCTGGTCTTCACCGGCCTCGCCGCCTACGACACCCAGGCGATCAAGGAGCAGTATGCCGAAGGCCACGACCATGAGACCGGGGGCAAGCTGGCGCTGATGGGCGCGCTCATGCTCTATCTCGACTTCATCAACCTGTTCCAGTTCCTGTTGCAGTTCCTGGGACAGCGCGAGGAGTAGAGGCGGACGGGCGTGTTTTCGGATTGGGCGGCGGCTCCGCCGCCCTGATGGGATGGGCGGCGGCTGGTGCGCCGTGCGTTCGTTCGGAAACGCACGACACCCTGTGCCTTTGCTTTGCGAGCGGATCGCGTCAAATCGCTTCCGATTCGACGCGATCCGTCCTATCCCGCCGTCTCCACCGCCATGTTGCCGGCGACGATGCGGTTCTTGCCGTTCTGCTTGGCGACGTACATGCGGTGGTCGGCCAACTCGACCAGCTTTTCCCAGTCTTCCGGGTTGTCGAGGGTGTATTCGGCCACGCCGATGCTGGCGGTCTGCGCGCTGCCGTCGGGGCGCTGGCCGAAGCCCTTGATGCGCAGGCGGTCCACCGCGATCACGGCGCCGTCGCGCGGCGTGTTGGGCATGATGACCAGGAACTCCTCGCCGCCCCAGCGCACCAGAACGTCGGACTGGCGCAGCATGCCGCGGATCGCCTCCGAGGCGTCGCGCAACACGCGGTCGCCCTCGTCGTGGCCGAAACGGTCGTTGATGGCCTTGAAGTTGTCGAGGTCGAAGAAGACCACGGCCAGCGGATGCTCCGACCGCTGGGCGTGGGCGAACTGGAGGCGCAGCAGCTCCTCGCCGATGCGGCGCGAGAAGGCGCCGGTCAGCCCGTCGTGGGACGCCTGGTCGACCAGCGCCATCATGAAGTGCAGCTGGCTCATCGCGGCCAGCGTCGCCACCACCATGATCAGAACCAGCAGCCACAGGGCGCCCAGGTAGGACGGGAAGGGGAAGACCAGCGAGCCGTAGACCCCGGCGTAGAGATGCGCCGACAGCATGGGCAGCGCGAACAGCGTGCCCTCCGACGCGGTCAGCGGGAAGACGCTGAGGCCGGCCACCATCACGAAGGGCAGGAAGGCGTAGCCGGCCGCGACGGCGGCGGCGACGCCGGCGATGGTGTCCTCGTTCAGCACGGGGTGGGAGACGAGGAAGAAGACCGTCGGCACCGCCAGCAGCAGCGCCAGCCCCCGCCAGGCGCTGGCCATGTCGTCGGTCACGCGGTAGCCCAGCGCCAGCGCACCGAAGGCGGCGCTCGCCACCAGGCGCAGCGCCGCCAGGTAGCCCCACAGCGGCCAGCCGAAGATGATGACGTCGATGACCACCCAAAGCGGGGTGAGGACGGCGAAGACCGCCGCCACCATCCGTACCCGCGAATGGATCAGGACCGCGCGTCGCCGCTGGATGAGGGCGGAATGCCCCCCCGGGCGCATCAGGTCGCGCAATTGCTCTAGGGAGAGATCACCGCTCACGGCCTGGAACGCCCTCTCCGCGAACCGCCTCAGGAGATTAAGCGCTCGTAGATACACGCGACGCCTCCTATGAGCAACTTAATTTCCTGTGATATCTCAGGGTACACGCATATGCGGTCGCGGGGCCGGTCCGGACCGTTCTCTTCGGGAAAACATGGTTAACATGCGCGCTCCGCGTGTGCGCTGTCAACGGCGGACCGCGCCCGCGGCCTGCGGCGCAACGGCGCGGGAGGGCCGGCGCGCGGCGCTCAGCGCGTGATCAGGCCGCGCAGCCGGTACAGCTCCTCCAGCGCCTGCCGGGGGGTGAGGGCGTCGGGGTCGATGGCGGCCAGCGCCTCCTCGACCGCGGAGGGGCCGGGGGCGGCGGCCGGGGCGGCCGGGGCGGCCGGCGGCGGGCGCTTCAGCGCGGCGCTGAACAGCGGCAGGTCCTCGGCCAGGCGGTGGATGGCAGCGTTCTGATCGCCCGACTCCAGGATGGCCAGCACCTCCCCGGCGCGGCCCACCACGGCGTCCGGCAGGCCGGCCAGCTTGGCCACATGGATGCCGTAGCTGCGGTCGGCCGCGCCCGCCGCCACCTCGTGCAGGAACACCACGTCGCCCTGCCATTCCTTGATGCGCATGGTGTGGCAGCTCAGCGCCGGCAGCTTGGCGGCGAGCATGGTCAGCTCGTGGTAGTGGGTGGCGAACAGGGCGCGGCAGCGGTTCACGTCGTGCAGGTGTTCGACGCAGGCCCAGGCTATGGACAGCCCGTCGAAGGTGGCGGTGCCGCGCCCGATCTCGTCCAGGATGACCAGGGCGCGCGCCCCCGACTGGTTCAGGATGGCGGCGGTCTCCACCATCTCCACCATGAAGGTGGAACGGCCGCGCGCCAGGTCGTCGGCGGCGCCGACGCGGCTGTAGAGGCGATCGACCACGCCGATGTGGGCGTGCTCGGCGGGGACGAAGCTGCCCATCTGGGCCAGCACGGCGATCAGCGCGTTCTGGCGCAGGAAGGTGGACTTGCCGGCCATGTTGGGGCCGGTCAGCAGCCACAGCCGGTTGTCGGGCGCGAGGTCGCAGTCGTTGGCCACGAAGGGGCCGGCGTTGGTGGCGTCCAGAACCGCCTCGACCACCGGGTGGCGGCCGGCGGTGATGGCGAAGGCCAGGCTGTCGTCGACCTGCGGGCGCGTGTAGCGCCGTTCGGACGCCAGCTCGGCCAGCGCGGTGGCGACGTCGAGGGCGGCCAGCGCGTGCGCCGCCTGGGCGATGGCGTCGGCCTGCCCGGCGATCTCCTCGACGAGGCCGGCGAACAGCTCCAGCTCCACGGCCAGCGCCTTGCCGGCGGCCTCGGAGATGCGGCGTTCCAGGTCCGACAGCTCCACTGTGCCGAAACGCACGGCGCTGGCCATGGTCTGGCGGTGCATGAAGACCTCGCGCCCCTTGCCGGACATCAGCTTGTCGGCGTGGGTGGCGGTCACCTCGATGTGGTAGCCCAGCACGTTGTTGTGCTTGACCTTCAGCGATGGCACGCCGGCCAGCTCGGCGTAGCGCGCCTGGAGGCCGGCGATCAGCCGCCGGCTCTCGTCGCGCAGCGTCACCAGCTCGTCCAGCGCGTAGGAGTAGCCGGGTGCGATGAAGCCGCCGTCGCGGGCCAGCAGCGGCAGCTCCGCCGCCAGCGCCTGGGCCAGGCGCTCGACCAGCGCGCCATGCTCGCCCAGCCCCCGGGCCACCGCCCCCAGCCCGTCCGGCAGCGGCCCCAGCCCCCCGCCCTCCAGCATCAGCCGGACGGCCCCGGCCTGCGCCAGCCCGTCGCGGACGGCGGCGAGGTCGCGGGGGCCGCCCCGCCCCAGGGTCAGGCGGGACAGCGCGCGCTCCAGGTCCGGGCAGCGGCGCAGCGCCTCGCGCAGCTCGCCGCGCAGCCGCTCCTCGGCCAGCGCGAACTCCACCATGTCGTGGCGTTTGGCGATGGCCGCCGGGTCGGTCAGCGGGGCCGACAGGTGGGCCGCCAGCAGGCGCGCCCCGGCCCCGGTCACCGTGCGGTCGATGGTGGCGAGCAGGCTGCCGCGCCGTTCGCCGGCCAGCGTGCGGGTCAGCTCCAGGTTGCGGCGGGTGGCGGCGTCGATCTCCATCACCGCGCCGGGGCCGAGCCGGCGCGGCGGCGACAGGCGCGGCACGCGGCCCTTCTGGGTCATCTCCACATAGGCGACCAGCGCCCCGGCGGCGGCGACCTCGGCCCGGCTGAACAGGCCGTAGGCATCCAGCGTGCCGACCCCGTAGAGGGCAAGCAGGCGCTGCCGGCCGTTCTCGCTGTCGAAGCGCGGGTTGGGCTGGACGGTCAGCCGCCCCTTCCACTCCGCCCACAGCTCGAACAGGTCGGGGCTCTGGCAGAGCCGCTCGGACACCAGGACCTCCTGCGGGTCGAGCCGGCCGAGCGCCGCCCCCAGCCCGGCGCGCTCCACCGGCTGGACCACCAGCTCGCCGGTGGACAGCTCCAGCCAGGCCAGCCCCAGCCCGCCCCCGGCTTCCGCGACCGAGGCCAGCCAGTTGGAGGAGCGCGCGTCGAGCAGCGAATCCTCGGTCAGCGTGCCGGGGGTCACGATGCGGATGACGGCGCGCCTGACCACCGACTTGCCGCCGCGCTTCTTGGCCTCGGCCGGATCCTCCATCTGCTCGCAGATGGCGACGCGGAAGCCCAGGCGGATCAGGCGTTGCAGGTAGGACTCGTGGCTGTGCACCGGGACGCCGCACATGGGGATGTCCTCGCCCAGATGCTGGCCGCGCCTGGTCAGCGCGATGTCCAGCGCGCGGGCGGCGTTGACCGCGTCCTCGAAGAACATCTCGTAGAAGTCGCCCATCCGGTAGAACAGCAGGCAGTCGGGATGGGCCTGCTTGATCTCCAGGTACTGCGCCATCATCGGGGTGGCGTCAGCCGGGATCGAGGGGGCTGGGATCGACGAGGCGGGGGTCGTGGGGGCGGCGATCGCTTCGGGCACGGACCGGAACCGGAGTGGGTTGGCGGGATCGGTGCGGCACCCTAGAGCGGATCGCGTGAAATCGGAATCGATTTGAAGCGTGAATCCGCTCGCAGAACAAGGGCCTGGGGTTTCGTGCGTTTCAGAGTGAACGCACGAAACCCCAGGCAGCTTTTCCAGGTCCGTCCACACCATCGACGGACCCGCAAAAACCCGCTTGGCACGGATGCCCCCTCTTGCGCACCGCCACCCTGTTTCCCCGGCTGCGGTTGGTTTAGACTGCCGGCCCCTCCGGGATCCGGAGTCATCGAAGCGTTGGGAGGAGAGCGCCGTGACGCAAGCGTCCGACAACGACACCGTCCGGGAAGTGCGCGAGGTCGTCGCCCTGTTCGGGACGCGCGGGACGTTCGACCGCGCCGTGGCCGTCCTGCTGGCCGCCGGCTTCGACCGTGGCGACCTGTCGGTCCTGGCCAGCCACACCTCGCTGGAGGCCGCCGACCAGCGCCCGCCGATCCCGGGCGACGAAGCGCTGACCGGTCTGGTGGGCGAGCTGAAATACGCCTTTCCCCTGACCACCGCCGGGCTGCTCGCCATCGTCGGCGGGCCGATCGGGGCGCCCCTGGCGGCGGTGGTGGCCGCCGGCCTCGGCGGCATCGCCATCAAGGACTATCTGGACGAGCTGACCAGCCACCCGGACACCGACGACTTCTCCCGCGCCCTGGAGGCCGGGGGCGTCATCCTGTGGGTGCGCGTGGCCGACCTCGCGGCCGAGGAGAAGGCCCGCGCCATCCTCGCCGCCGAGGGCGGCCGCAACGTGCACCTGGCGGTCCGCGAGGCCTGATTCGTCGGCGACCGCGGTCGCCCGGCGCTTGATGCCGCCTCGGAAGAGCGCCGGCGTTCCCCGCCCCGGCGCCGGACCTACGCCGCCCGGGCGTGGATCCGGTCCCGGCCGCCCACCGCGGCCAGACCCCGCCGCCGGAACTCGGCCTGGACGATGGCCGCCCAGCCCCGGCGGACGCAGGCGATCCTCTCGGCGTGGCCGCCCGTGCCG
>JAEZHQ010000364.1 GCA_023416455.1 Pseudomonadota bacterium
CCCGTGCAGGGCGAAGCCGCCGTCCCCGTCCAGGGCGCATTGCACGGCCACCCCCTCGGCCGGCACGGCGAGCGGCCGGGCGAAGACGAGGTCGGCGACCGCCGGCCGGGCGTGCCCGGCCTCGCGCGCCAGCGTCAGGGCGAGGGCGGCGTGCATGGCCCCGGGCACCACCACCGCGCCGAACACCACATGGTCGGCCAGGAAGGCGGGATCGCCGGCGCTCAGGCGCCGCTGATGCAGGGCGCGGGCCAGCGGGGTGTCGATGGCGGTGCCGAGCACCGGATGGCGCGTCCCCTCCGGCCCGTCGTCGGCGGCAGCAGCCGGGCGGTGGCCGGCCGGCGGGATGTCGGGCCAGTGGCGGTCGCGCCGGAACGGGTAACGGGGAGCGTCCACCGGGCGCCAGGCGCGGGACGCGCCGTTATGCGAACCGCGGGACGCGCCGTTGTTGGAGGCGCGGGACGCGCCGTTGTCAGAGGCGCGGGACGCGCCGTGCACGGCGGCCCAGTCGACCGGCGCCCCCAGCCGGTAGAGCGCGGCCAGCGCTTCGGCCATGCTGCGCCGGTCGTCGGCGCCGCGGCGCAGGCTGGGGATGACGGCCGCCTGGGGAAGCGAGGCGCGCGCCAGCGTGGACAGCACCGGCTGCGGCCCGACTTCCAGCAGGACGGTGCAGCCCTTCCCGGCCAGCGCCTTCAGCCCGTCGGTGAAGCGCACGGGGCGGCGGGCCTGCTCGCGCCAGTAGGCGGCGTCGAAGGTGGTGACCAGCGCGCCGGTCAGGTTGCTGGCGACCGGGATGCGGGCGCGCTGCGGGGTCATCGCCGCCGCCGCCGCGGCGATCCCGTCCAGGCAGGGGTCGAGCACGGGCGAATGGAAGGCCGTCGCCACGTCGAGCGGGTGCACCGCGATCCCGGCCGCCGTCAGCGCCGCGCAGGCCGCGGCCAGCTCGGCGGTGCCGCCGGCGACGACCGTGCTCTCCGGCGCGTTGATGCCGGCGATCACGGCGCCGGTGCCGGCCAGGATCGCCTCGACCCGGTCGGCGGCGGCGAAGGCGGCGGCCATGCCGCCCAGCCCGGCGCGGGCCTCCATCAGGCGCCCGCGCTCGGCGATGAAGCGCAGGCCGTCCTCCAGCTCGATGGCGCCGGCGTGGCAGGCGGCGGCGATCTCGCCCACCGAGTGGCCGAGCACCGCCGTCGCCGCGATCCCCCAGGACCGCCAGAGATCGGCCAGCGCCACCTCGACGGCGAACAGCACGGGCTGGAGCCGGTCGGTGCCGGTCAGCGGCTCGCCGCTCTCCAGGATAACGCCGAGCGGCCGGCCGAGCCGGTCGCCAAGCGCCTCCTCGCAGCGCCGGATGGTGTCGCGGAAGCGCGGCTCGGCCATCAGGCCGCGCGCCATGCCCGGATACTGGCAGCCCTGGCCGGTGAACAGGAGGCCGACGGCGGGCGGGGCCGGCGGCGCCTTGTGGAGCGCGGCGCCGGCCAGCGCCTCGCGCGCCTCCGCGGCCGAGGCGGCGACCACGGCGATCCGGTGCGGGTGGTGGGCGCGCCCCGCCGCCAGCGTGGCGGCGAGGTTGGGGACATCGGCGTCGGGGGCGGACAGGGCGCGGTCGAGGCCGGCGCGCAGCCGCTCCACCCCGTCGGCCTCGCGGGCCGACAGGACGAGCACCTGGACCGGGCGGGCCGGCGGCGCAGGCGCGGCGGTCTCCGGCGGCGGGGCAGCAACGATGACGTGGGCGTTGGTCCCGGAGAAGCCGAAGGAGCTGACCCCGGCGACGCGCCGCCCGCCGGTCCCGTCCCAGGGGCGCGCCGCGGTCGGCACCTCGAAGGGGAAGCCGTCGGCGGCGATGTGCGGGTTGAGGCTCCGGAAATGCAGGTGCGCCGGGACCACGCCCCGCTCGCAGGCCAGCGCCGCCTTGATCAGGCCGGCGATGCCGGCCGCCGCCTCCAGATGGCCGATGTTGGTCTTGACCGAGCCGACCAGCGCCGGCGGCGCGCCCGCCGGGCGGTCGCCGTAGACGCCGGCCAGCGCCCGCAGCTCGATGGGGTCGCCGAGCGGCGTGCCGGTGCCGTGCAGCTCGACCAGGGAGACCGCCGCCGGCGCCAGCCGGGCGTTGGCCAGCGCCGCACGGACCACCGCCGCCTGGGCCGGGCCGTTGGGGGCGGTCAGGCCGTTGGAGCGGCCGTCCTGGTTGACGGCGCTGCCCAGAACCAGCGCGCGGATGCGGTCGCCGTCGGCCAGCGCGTCGGACAGGCGCTTCAGCACCACCACGCCGCAGCCCTCGCCGCGGACGTAGCCGTCGGCCGCCGCGTCCAGCGTCTTGCAGCGGCCGTCCGCCGCCATCATGCGCGCCTTGCTGAAGCCGATGGACAGCTCCGGCGACAGCATCAGGTTCACGCCCGCGGCCAGCGCCAGACGCGCCTCGCCGTTGCGCAGGGCCTGCGCCGCCAGATGAACCGCCACCAGCGAGGAGGAGCAGGCGGTGTCGACCGCCATGGCCGGCCCCTGGAGCCCCAGGCTGTAGGACAGCCGCCCGGCCGCCACCGCGACCGAGTTGCCGAGGCTGGCGTGGGCGTCGATCCACTCCGCGCCGTCCTGGGTGGCGAGAAGGCGGGCGTAATCGGTGGTGCTGAGCCCCACATAGACCCCGGTCGGGCTGCCGGCCAGCCGGTCGGGGGCGATGCCGGCGTCCTCCAGCGCGTGCCAGGCAAGCTCCAGGAGCAGCCGCTGCTGCGGGTCGAGCAGAAGCACCTCGCGCGGGGAGATGCCGAAGAAGGCGGCGTCGAAGCGGTCGACCCCGTCGATGAAACCGCCCCAGCGCGTGCTCATCCGGCCCGGCGCGTCGGGGTCCGGGTCGTAGAGCGCGTCGATGTCCCAACGCGCCTTCGGCACCTCGGCGATGGCGTCGCGCCCCTCGGCCAGCAGGCGCCAGTAGCCGTCGAGATCGTCGGCGCCGGGGAAGCGGCAGGCCATGCCGACGATGGCGACCGGCTCGTGCCCCCGCCCCTCGGCCGCGGCCAGCTTGGCGCGCATGTCGGAGACGGCGGCCAGCGCCCGCCGCAGCTCGCGGGCGACATCGACGGGCGCGTTCTCAGTATCCGGCAAGGTCCACCTCCCGTTGCAGCGCCCGCGCGAGATCCTCCGCGCTCATGGCGTCCACGTCCTCCCCGCTCCCCGCGGCCTCCCCGGCCGTCCCCGGCGCCGCGGCCGGCGCGGCGGCGGGCTC
>JAEZHQ010000371.1 GCA_023416455.1 Pseudomonadota bacterium
GGCGTGGCCGGGCGCGGCGCGGCGCGGCGCGGCGGAGGGCGCGTCCGGTCCGGCCTCCGGGACGGTGCCGCGTTCCTCCGCGGTGTCGCCGATGATCGCCGACACCGGCACGCCGCGTTCGGCGGCCAGCTTCTCCAGCGTGCCCTGGCTCAGGGACTGGGTCGTGCCGTTCAGGAAGTTGTTCAGCGCGTTGACGCTCAGCCCGGCCGCCTTCGCCCAGCGCGACGGCCGCAGGCCGTGCCGGTCCATGAAGCGGCGCAGGGCCGCCCGCCGTTTGTCCGCAACGTCGTTCATGGCAGGAGGATACCCGTGATCACACAGGAGTGTGATTGCATCATGCTGTGATGTCCGCTTGTATCTCACAAGATGATGTGATGTCATGGGGCGCGGCGACCGCCGCCGAGCCGAACCGGAGGGATCCCCCATGACCGCCACGATGACCGCCACCACGATCGCGACCACCACCGCCACCGCCACCGCCTCTCCCTCCCCCCGCCGCGCCGCGCCGCCCGCCCGGCGCACCGGCAGCCTGTGGGCGCTCCTCGTCTGGACCTACCGCGACCAGCGCGCCGACCGGGACGATGGGGGGTGGGACTGGACGCCGCCCCGCGTCAGCGGCGACGGCGTCGCCGCCATGATCCGCTGGGGCGAGCTGGAATGCCGGGTGGACGGCGGCCGCTGGAAGGGCCTGTCCGGTGCCGAGCCGCACCGCGACGCCCAGGCGGTGGTGGCGCGGATGGCGACCCTGCCGGAGGCGGAACGGCGGCTGCTGGTCCGCCACGCCCGCACCGGCGTCCCTCCGGAACGGCCGCGGCCCCACGCGCCGATGCCGGTGGAGCCGAGCCCCGCCGACATCGCCGAGGGCCGGGTGTCCTGGGGCCTGATCGACGGCGAGCGGGTGTGGGTCCGGCGCGACGTCGCCGAGGTGGTGGTGGTCGGCCGCGACGGCACGGAACGGACCTTGCGGGCGCCCTACTGCCCGCTGGACTACGGCGTCAGCCCCTACGACGCCGCACTCGCCGAACAGCGCGCCGCCGCCTTCGAGGCGGCGCTCGCCCGGCTGGCCGCGGCGATGCGGGGCGTCGCGCTCACGCGCTGGGAGCTGACGGGGGCGGCCGAAGCGGCGGGGCCGCCTTTACCCACCAGGTAATCGACGGCGGCCCGCCGCCGGGGCGATGCTGGGCCGGTCCGGACGGGATGCGCCGCGCCGGCGCCCGTCCCCTCCGCTCCCGACCCGCACAGGAAGGTCCCATGATGAACGCCGCCCCGCCGCAAGCCGGCCACCCCGCCGCCCCCGGCTTCGTCCGCACCGACGACGGTGTGGACCTCTTCGTCCGCGACTGGGGGCAGGGCGAGCCGGTCGTCTTCGTCTCCAGCTGGTCCCTGTCCTCGGACTCCTGGGCCTATCAGATGCTGCCCCTGGTGGAGCAGGGATTCCGCTGCGTCGCCTTCGACCGGCGCGGCCACGGCCGGTCCGGCGATCCGGGGAGCGGCGGCGGCTTCGACCGGCTGGCCGACGATCTCGCGGCCGTGCTCGACCGGCTGGATCTGCGCCGGGCCACGCTGGTCGGCCACTCCATGGGTCCCGGGGAGATCGTCCGCTGCCTGACGCGGCACGGAAGCGGCCGGGTGGCGCGGATCGTCATGCTGGGCACCATCACGCCCGGGCTCGCGCGCGGAGACGACGCCCCCGACGGCATCGAGGCCGCCGTCTTCGAGACCTTCCGGTCCCAGTCGCTGATGCGGGACTTCCCGAAATGGCTGGAGGACAACGTCCGGCCCTTCATGGCGCCGGAAGGCTCGCCGGAGATGATGGCCTGGGTCAAGGGCATGGCCTTGCAGGCTTCCCTGAAGATGCTCCTGGATTGCCACCGCGCCATCGGGTCGGCGGATTTCCGCGAGGAGCTGGCGGCGATCAGCGTCCCGACCCTGGTCGTCCACGGCGACCGCGACGTCACCTGCCCGCTCGACCTCACCGGGCGGCGGACGGCCGCGATCATGCCCAACGCCACGCTGTCCGTCTATGAAGGCGCGCCGCACGGGCTGTTCCTCACCCATATGGACCGGCTGAACCGCGATCTCCTGGCCTTCCTGCGGGCGTAGCCCGCGCCCCGTCCCAAGCGCGGGCGGCCGGTTGGCGACGGGGGCTGCGGCTGGTAATGTCGGGCAGGGCGGCGCCCCCGCCGCCGGGGAGCAGGGCGGCGCCCCCGCCGCCGATGACAGGACCGCCATGCCGGACACCGCCGTGCCGGGCAGAGCCCGCAACCAGACGCCGAAGCCGCCGGTGGGGGAAATGCTCCGCCTCTGGCGGCAGCGGCGCGGCCTCAGTCAGCTCGACCTCGCCTGCGAGGCGGGGATCTCCACGCGCCACCTCAGCTTCCTGGAGACCGGCCGTTCCCAGCCCAGCCGGACGATGCTGATCCATCTGGCGGAACGGCTCGACGTCCCGCTGCGCGGGCGCAACGCGCTTCTCGTCGCCGCCGGCTACGCCCCCTTCTATTCCGAGCGCCGCCTGGACGATCCCGCCATGCAGGCGGCGCGCCGGGCGGTCGAGTCGGTGCTGGCCGGGCACGAGCCCTATCCGGCGCTCGCCATCGACCGGCATTGGAACCTCGTCGCCGCCAACCGGGCGGTCGCCCCGCTGCTGGGGGGCGCCGGACCCGGGCTCCTCCGGCCGCCGGTGAACGTCCTGCGCCTCAGCCTGCACCCCGCGGGCCTCGCGCCGCGCATCGAGAATCTGGCGCAATGGCGGGAGCACTGCCTGCACCGGCTGTCCCGCCAGATCGAGGCCGGCCCCGATCCGGTCCTGGAGGCGCTGCGGGAGGAGCTGGCGGCCTATCCGGCGCCGGACCGTGCCGCCGGGACGGAGGACGCCGGCGACCGTCCGGCGGCGCACCCGGACGTGGCGGTGCCGCTGCGGCTGCGCAGCGGGCCGGCGGTGCTGAACCTCATCGGCACGACCACGGTCTTCGGAACGGCCGTCGACGTCACCTTGTCCGAACTGGCGATCGAAGCCTTCTTCCCGGCCGACCCGGCCACGGCGGAGGCGCTGCGGCGCGCCCTGGAGCCCTGATCCGGCCGGGCCGGAGCGGTTTTTCCGGGGGCGGCGACGATTTCTCGATTCCGTTAACGATTTGGTAACTCCTGGTGCCCTATTGACTGTTCTCACAGCCCGAGGTGGGCGCGAACGAAACCCCGCACGGCGGCAGCGCCGGAGCGGGGTTTTTCCGTTGGCGGCCTCCGCCAGGCGGCCCGCCCGGCCTGGCCGCGGATCATGACAGCCTTCGGCGCCCGGAGGCGGCGCGCCGTCGTCGGCGCGAGCGTTCCCGTCCGATGCCGGGACAGGACGGTGGTAAGGATTGCACCGGATCACCGGAAAGGCGAAGCCTTCGCCTTTCCCTCACCCCGCCCGGCCCGGCCGCGGCGGGCTTTTTCATGCCGCAACCATGCCATGGCGCCACCGGCGCCACTGAAGGTGGCGCCATTGAGGCGTCATTGAAAGGGCTGCCGCCGGAGGCAGCGCCGCCGGTTCATGGGCCGGCCATCACAGGTCGCGACGGGATCAGGACGGAGGAACGGCCGATGACGAGGTCACTGCTGGATTACACCGCCATGGAGCGCGGTTTGCTGGAGACGATCCATAAGGACGACCTGGAGCGATGGAAGACGATCTTCGGCAACGCCCCGCCCGGCGGCGGGCTGATCGGACAGGTTGTTCCGGTTGCCGCCGTGCTGCCAACGCCCGAAGCGCCGACTCCCGAAGCGCCGACTCCCGATGCGCCAAAGCGCGACATGGGCTGGGGCGAGTATATCAGCAATCTCGCGTCGCAGGCGGCGAGCGGCCTCACGCTGGGCTACGCCGACGAACTGGCGTCCGGCGGCAACGCGGGGGTCGAGTGGCTGTGGAATCAGGTGAGCGGCGGCCCCGACACCTCCATCGGCGCGATCTACGACCGCAATCTTACCGACTGGCGCACCAAGGACGCCGCGTTCGCGGAGCAGTACCCGATTGCCGCCACCACGGCCAACATCGTCGGCGGCCTTGCAAGCGCCGCCGCGGCCGCGCCTGTGGGCGTCGGTGCGGCCACGGCGCGCGCCCTGCCGACCATCGCCCGAGCCGCGGGCCTCGGTGCGGCGGCCGGCGGGGTTGCCGGCTTCGGAACCGGGGAGGGCGGATTCGTCAACCGGTTGCAGAGCGCCGGCGAAGGGGCGGCCGCGGGCGGGGTCGTGGGCGGGGCCGTCGGTGCGCTGGCTCCCAAGGTCGGCACACTCCTGGCCAGGACCGCTCCCGATGACACCGCCGCCCTCGCGCCGCGCACCCCTGCCGGGCCGGTCACGGCGCCGCCGCAATCCTCCGGCGACCAGGCGGTCCGGCCATTCTTGCACGATCCGCCGAGTTTGCGGGAACGTCCCTTCGTGAAGGATTATACCCCGGAGAAATTCCCCGACGGGCCGCCGGTCGACAAAAGCGGGCGCCTCACCCACGACATGGACGGTCGGGAGCTTCACGCCCGGCACATTGCCGGCCGGCAAACGGCGGGGGGCCGGGACGAGGGCGTGATGTTCAACAGCGTGAGCGCGATTGGAACGCGGTTGACCGGAAAAGAACCCAGATCCGTTCCGGCAAGCGAACTTCCGCCGGGCACCGTTGGGAGCCATCACAGGGGCGAGGCAGGGCATCCCGATAAAGGCATCAAATACCTGAGAGGGCTTCCATTGGCGGAGGCGGTTCGGGTGATCTCGCATGAGGTCGGTCATGCCATTGACCGCAGTGTTGGGGATATCCCGATGAAGGGCCTCGCCGGCGAGGACCTCTCCAAGGAGTTGACCGGCATGTACCACGTATTGCGCACGGGCGAGAAGTTTGCCGGACAGCCCAAGGGACCGAAGGACTTGGGATACTCTGACGACAAGGTGCGGCCCGAGTTGATGGCCGAAGCCCTTCGCGCCTACATGTTCGATCCGAATTTCGTGAAGACTGTCGCGCCGCTCACCGCCGCCCGCCTCCGCGCGGCCGTGAACGACCATCCAGAACTGTCCAGGCTGCTCCAGCTCAACAGCCTTCTTGGCGTCTCGGCAGCCGATCTCCCCGGCTTTCCGGGCGGGGCGCCGGCCCGGCAGGGGGCGGAAGACGAGTGATTCCGAAGGCGCTTGATTCCAAGCCATCAAGCGCCTTCGGCAGGACGGCCAACGGCGGGTCTTGTCGGGCCGGCCGGCGAGACGCCGTGCATCGG
>JAEZHQ010000383.1 GCA_023416455.1 Pseudomonadota bacterium
CTGGTGCCCCTGGCCTTCCTCGCCGCCGGGGCCGGGCTGGTCCTGCTGTCCGTCGCCGCCGCCGTCGGTCTGCGCGCCGCCGGGGCGGCGGGGGGCACGGCCGATCCCTTCCTCACCTACGCCGTCGTCATGACCGCCGCCGCCGCGCTCGCCGTTTGGGGGCTGTGGGCGGTGGTCGACCGCCGCCTGCTGCGCGCAGCGCAGACGCTCGGCCGCGAGGCCGGGCTGATCGCCCACGGGACGGCGGCCGGGCGCGTGCCTCTCGATCGCTACGGCGACCTGGAGCCGATGGCCCTGGCGATCAACGGCCTGTCCGACCGGCTGGCCGCCGCCCGCCGCGACACCGCCCGCGCCGTCGCCGAATCGACCGCCACGGCGGAGGGGCAGAAGGCCCGCCTCGCCGCCATCCTGCGCGACCTGCACGAGGGCGTCCTGGTCTGCAACACCAAGCACCAGATCCTGCTCTACAACCAGACCGCGCTCGACATCCTGCACCTGACCGGCGCCCTCGGGCTGGGCCGCTCGCTGCTGCATTTCGTGGTGGCCGAGCCGGTGATGCACACGCTGGAGCGGCTGACCCTGCGCGTGCGCGAAGGGCGCCACGTCAACCACGAGCACGGCACCACCGCCCAGTTCGTCGGCGCCACCACCGACGGCCGCATCCTGCTGGAGGGGCGCATGAGCGTCCTGCTCAAGGAGGAGGAGGAGGCGGATGGCCCCGTCATCACCGGTTACGTCATCACCCTGTCGGACGCCACCAGCGAGCTGGCCGCGCTGGGCCAGCGCGACGCCCTCCTGCGCGAGGCGACGGAGGGCTTCCGCGCGCCCATCGCCAACCTGCGGGCGGCGCTGGAGACGCTGAGCGACAACCCCGACCTGGAGCCGGAGGAGCGGGCCGCCTTCGAGGCCGCCATGGCCGAGTCCTGCAACGCCCTGTCGGAGCGGCTGGAGAAGGCGACCGAGGACTACCGCAAGGTGGTCACCGGCTCCTGGCCGATGAGCGACATCCATTCCAGCAACCTGATCAACCTCGTCCGCCACCGCGTCGGCCCGCAGGCCCCCTATGGCGTGACCCTGACCGGGCTGCCGCAGTGGGTGCACGGCGACAGCTACACGCTCGTCGTTTTGTTCGGCTACCTCATCCGGTCCGTGCACGGGCAGACCGGAGTCGCCGCCTACGACCTGTCGGCCGAGGCCGAGGGGCCGTGGGTCTATGTGGACATCACCTGGGACGGGCCGCCGGTGCCCAGCGGCACGGTCGACGGCTGGCTCGACCACCCGCTGCCCGACGCGCTGGGCGGGCTGACCGTCGGCGACGTGCTGCTGCACCACAAGAGCACCATGTGGAGCGAGGCGCTGAAGGACCGCGAGGGCCGCGCCCGCCTGCGCGTCCCGCTGCCGCCCGCCCTGTCGCCGCCTTCGGCCCGCGCCCAGCCGGCACAGCGGGCGGCGCGGCCGGAGTTCTTCGACTTCAACCTGCTGCACCAGCCGCTGGTGACCAGCGAGCTGGGCCGCACCCCGCTCGACCAGCTCCATTACGTGGTCTTCGACACCGAGACGACGGGGCTGTCCCCCTCGGGCGGCGACGCGATCATCCAGATCGCCGCCGTCCGCATCGTCGGCGGGCGCATCCTGACCGGCGAGACCTTCAACACGCTGGTCAACCCGCGCCGGCCCATCCCGCCGGAGAGCATCCCCTTCCACGGCATCACCGACGCCATGGTGGCGGACAAGCCGACCATCGACACGGTGCTGCCGCAGTTCCGCGCCTTCGTCTCCGGCGCCGTGATGGTCGCGCACAACGCCGCCTTCGACCTGAAGTTCCTGCGGATGAAGGAGCGCGCGACGGGGGTGCGGTTCGACGGCCCGGTGCTCGACACCATGCTGCTGTCGCGCATGCTCCAGGGCGACGACGGCGACCACACGCTGGACGGCATCGCCGAACGGCTGGGCATCGCGGTGGTCGACCGGCACACCGCGCTCGGCGACAGCCTGGTCACGGCGGCGGTCTTCCTGCGCATGGTCGAGATGGCCCGCGAGCGCGGCGTGCGCACGCTCGACGACGCCATCCGCGCCGCCAACATCATCGTCGAGCTGGCGGCGCGGGAGCGCGCCTTTTGAGCGGCGGCCCCGACCCGGCTCCCACCCCGCCGCCGGCGCGCGCCGGCACCGAACGTCTGGTCGCGCTGTTCCTCGCCGCGCTGGTCGCCTTCCACCCGCCGCTGCTGCGGGTGTTCGGGACGGACGGGCGGGTGCTGGGCGTGCCGCTCCTGTACGTCTACATCATGGCCGCCTGGGCGGCGGTGATTGCGCTCGCCGCCCTGCTCCTGGAACGCGGGGACAGCTGACATGGCTTGGCCGGTCATCGTCCTCACCTCCTTCGCCTACCTGTCCCTGCTGTTCGCCATCGCCTACTGGGCGGACCGGCGGGCGGACGCGCGGCGCAGCGTCATCGCCTCGCCGTACGTGTACGCGCTGTCTTTGAGCGTGTACTGCACGACCTGGACCTTCTACGGTTCGGTCGGGCGCGCCGCCACGCTGGGCATCGGCTTCCTGCCGATCTATCTCGGCCCGACCCTGGTGATGCTGCTGGGGCCGCTGGTCCTGCGCAAGATCCTGCGCGTCGCCAAGGCCCAGCGGATCACCTCCATCGCCGACTTCCTGGCCAGCCGCTACGGCAAGAGCCAGGGGCTGGGCGGGCTGGTGGCGCTGACCGCGGTGATCGGCGTCACCCCCTACATCGCCTTGCAGCTGAAGGCGGTGGCGGTCAGCTTCGACGTGCTGTCGGGGGCCGACCCGAGCGGGCTGACGGGCGGGCTGACGCTGCCCTTCGTCTTCGACAACGCCTTCTACGTGGCGGTCGTCATGGCCGCCTTCGCCATCGTCTTCGGCACCCGCCACATCGACGCCGCCGAGCACCACGAGGGCATGGTCGCCGCCGTCGCCTTCGAATCGGTGGTCAAGCTGGTCGCCTTCCTGGCCGTCGGCGCCTTCGTGGTGTGGGGTCTCCACGACGGCGCCGACGCGCTGTTCGCCCGGGCCGAGGCCGAGGCCGGCATCCGCCACCTGTTCACCGCCACCCCGACGCTGGGCGACGGGTCGTGGCTGACCATGATGCTGCTGGCCGCCGCCGCCGTGCTGTGCCTGCCGCGCCAGTTCCAGGTCATGGTCGTCGAGAATGTGGACGAGCGCCACCTGACGCGCGCGATGTGGCTGTTCCCGCTCTACATGCTGCTGATCAACCTGTTCGTCCTGCCGGTGGCGGTGGCCGGGCTGATGGCCTTTCCCGACCGCGGGGTCGATCCGGACGTCTTCGTGGTGGCGCTGCCGCTGGCGGCGGGCGAGGGCTGGCTGGCCCTGCTGGCCTTCCTCGGCGGCCTGTCGGCGGCGGCCGGGATGATCGTGGTGGAGGCCATCGCGCTGTCCACCATGGTGTCGAACGACCTCGTCCTGCCGCTCCTGCTGCGCTCGCGCAGCGCGCGGCTGGCCCGCCTGCCCGACCTGTCGCCGCTCCTGCTGGCCATCCGGCGCGTCGCCATCGTGGCCATCCTGCTGCTCGGCTACGTCTATTTCCGCTTCGCGGGATCGGCCTACGCGCTGGTCTCCATCGGGCTGATCTCCTTCGCGGCGGTCGCCCAGTTCGCCCCGGCGCTGATCGGCGGCCTCTACTGGACGGGCGCCACCCGGCGCGGCGCGCTGGCCGGGCTGAGCGCCGGCATCCTGACCTGGGCCTACACGCTGCTGCTGCCGAGCTTCGCCCGCTCGGGCTGGCTGCCCGCCTCCTTCATCGACGATGGGCCGTGGGGGCTGGCGCTGCTGCGCCCCTACGCGCTGTTCGGCCTCGACGGGCTCGACCCGCTGAGCCACGCCCTGTTCTGGAGCATGCTGGTGAACATCGGCGGCTTTGTGCTGGTCTCGCTGCTCGACCGGCCGGGGCTGGGCGAGCGCGCCCAGGCCATGGCCTTCGTGCAGGCGTTCCAGCGCACCGAGCCGGCGCTTCCCGTCGGGCCGTGGCGCGGCAACGCCACGGTCGGCGACCTGAAGCGCATCGTCGCCCGCTTCCTGGGGCCGCAGCGGGCCGAGCAGGCTTTCGCCCAGTTCTTCGCTGGCGGACCGGGTGGCGGACCGGGTGGCGGACCGGGTGGCGGGCCGGGCGGCGGGCGGGCGGCCCCGGATCCGCAGCGCCGGGCGGGGGCCGAGCTGGTGCGTTTCGCCGAGCGGCTGCTGGCCGGGGCGATCGGCGCCGCCTCGGCGCGGGTGGCGCTGGCCTCAGCGGTCAAGGGCGGCGAGGTCAGCCTGCCGGAGCTGATGCGCGTGCTCGACGAGACCAGCCACGTCATCGAGTACAGCCGCCAGCTGGAGCACAAGACCGCCGAGCTGGAGCACAAGACCGCCGAGCTGGAGCGCGCCACCGCCGCGCTGCGCGCCGCCAACGAGCGGCTGACGGAGCTGGACCGGCTGAAGGACGAGTTCCTGTCCACCGTGACCCACGAGCTGCGCACGCCGCTGACCTCCATCCGCGCGCTGAGCGAGATCCTCCACGACAACCCGGACATCGAGCTGGCCCAGCGCCAGGAGTTCCTCGGCCTCGTCATCACCGAGAGCGAGCGGCTGACCCGCCTGATCAACCAGGTGCTCGACATGGCCAAGATCGAGGCCGGGGAGATCGACTGGCGGATCGAGCCCGTGGACCTCGCCGCCGTGGTCGCCCAGGCCACCGCCGCCACCGCCCGGCTGTTCCACGACCGCGGGATCGCGCTCGACGTCGCCGCGCCGCGGGGCCTGCCGCCGGCCCGGGGCGACTACGACCGGCTGGTCCAGGTGGTGGTCAATCTCCTGTCCAACGCCGCCAAGTTCACGCCGCCCGGCGGCCGGGTGGCGGTGACGCTGGAGGCCGCGGCCGGGGGCCTGCGGGTGTCGGTGGCCGACAACGGCCCGGGCATCGCGCCGGAGCATCAGGCCATCATCTTCGAGCGCTTCCGGCAGGTCGGCGACACCATGACCGAAAAGCCGCAGGGGACCGGCCTCGGCCTGGCCATCTGCAAGCGCATCGTCGAGCATCTGGGCGGACGCATCGGGGTGAAGAGCGCCGGCGCCGGCGGCGCCACCTTCACCTTCACGGTGCCCCAGGCGGGCGGCGATCTCCTTGCGTCCGGAGGTGCCGGCTGAACCGGCGCCCCCGGGCGCAAAAAGATCGCCGCGGCCGTGGGATTCCGCACCCGGATTGACACGGGTCAACCAGGGTCGCTTAACGAATCCTTATACGTGATCTGGCAGGTTTTTCCCAAATGCCGGCCACGCTTGGCGGGGGTGGTGCGGCGGCGTTGGCAAGGAGAGGTCGGTTGAACCTGATCAAGTGGAGCGACGAGGGCGGGATGGTCCGCCTGGGCCTGCCCGGCGATCTCGACCTCGCCATGGCCCAGCCCCTGCTGGACAGCCTGCGCGCCGCCTTCGCCGCCGCCCCCGCGGTGACGGTCGAAGCCGCCGGCGTGGAGCGGGTCAGCACCGCCTGCGTCCAGGCCCTTCTGGTCGCGGGGCGGCACGCCGCGGAGCACAACCAGCGGTTCGTGATCGCCCAGCCGTCCGAGTCCCTGACCGAGGCGTGCGAGGATCTCGGCCTCGCCCCCTGGCTGAAGCAATGGAGCCCAGCGTGAAGAAGAAGGTTCTCACGGTCGACGATTCGCGGACCATGCGTGACATGGTCGCCTTCACGCTGAAGGGCGCCGGCTACGAGGTGGTGGAGGCCGGCGACGGCCAGCAGGCGCTGAGCGTCGTCGCCGCCAACAAGGTGGACCTCGTCATCACCGACCTGAACATGCCGGTGATGGACGGGCTGACCCTGATCCGCCGCCTGCGCGCCACCCCGGCCCACCGCACGCTGCCGATCCTGATGCTGACCACCGAAGCCGACGAGAAGAAGAAGGCGGAAGGCCGGACCGCCGGCGCCACCGGCTGGATCGTCAAGCCCTTCAATCCCGACAAGCTGATCTCCGTCGTCCAGAAGGTGTGCGGCTGACGCCGCGCCTTTGGCTTGAGAGGGCACGCCCCATGGAAGACCTGAGCCGGTTCAAGCAAACCTACTTCGACGAGAGCGCCGAGCTGCTTGCCGTCGCCGAGTCCGGGCTGCTGCGCCTGACCCCGGGCGAGGTCGATTCCGACGAGGTCAACGCCATCTTCCGCGCCGTCCATTCCATCAAGGGTGGCGGCGGCGCCTTCGGGTTCACCGATCTGGTCGCCTTCGCGCACGAGTTCGAGACGGTCATGGACGGGGTGCGCAACAGCGCCATCCCGGTGACCACCGAACTGGTCGACACGCTGATCCGCGCCAACGACCTGCTCGGCCAGATGCTGGCCTACGCCCGCGAGGGCGAGCCCGCCCCGCCGGGCATCACCGACGCCACCGTGGCCGCGCTGCGCCGCCACCTGGCGGGCGGCCCGCCACCGGCCGCCGCCGCCCTTGATCGAGTGGACGGCGCGGAAAATGGCGTTCACCTCATCGGAATCGACCTCGCCCGGCGTCA
>JAEZHQ010000424.1 GCA_023416455.1 Pseudomonadota bacterium
GGGCGGGCGATCGTCCGCCATGCCGACGCCACCGCCCTCGTCGTCGCCGCGGCGGAACAGGAGCGCGCGCGCGCCGCGGCGGCCGACGCGGCCGCGGCCAACCTCCGCAAGTCGCGCTTCCTGGCCATGGCCGGCCACGACCTGCGCCAGCCGATGATGGCGCTGCGCCTGTTCCTGGAGGTGCTGAGCCGGCGCGCGGCCGACCCGTCGTTGCGCCCGGTGATCGACAAGGCCAACGAGACGCTGGCGGATCTGGGCGAGCTTCTGGAATCGCTGCTCGACCTGTCGCAGCTGGAGAGCGGGCAGCGTGCCGTGCAGACCATGCCGGTCGCCGTCGCCGACCTGCTGGAGCGGCTGCGCGGGGAGTTCGAGGTGGCGGCGCGCAGCAAGGGGTTGCGCCTGCGCGTCGTCCCCTGCGCCCACACCGTGTTCGGCGACCCGGTGCTGCTGGAGCGCATCCTGCGCCACCTGCTGTCGAACGCCATCCGTTACACCCGGCGGGGTGGCGTCCTGGTCGGCTGCCGGCGCGCCGGCAAGCGGCTGCGGATCGACGTGGTCGACAGCGGGGTCGGCATCCCGCCGGAACAGCGGGCCTTCATCTTCCAGGGTCCCGGCCGTGACGAGGATGCCGCGCGCGGCCCGGAGGCGGGGCACGGCCTCGGCCTCGCCATCGTGCAGCGCGCCGCCGGCCTGATGCGCATGCCGGTCACGCTGGAGTCCCGGCCGGGCCACGGGTCGCGCTTCTCCATCTCGGTGCCGACCGTCCGGCCGGCGGCGGAACCGGTGGCGCGGGCGACGGCCGCCGCTCCGCCCGCCGGCGGCCGTCCTGCGCTGGCCCTGGTGGTGGAGGACGACCCGATGGTGGCCCTCGCCCTGCGCCTGTTCCTGGAGGAGTGCGGCTGCGCGGTGCTGGCCGCCGCCGATGCCGACGAGGCGGTGGCGCTTGCCCACGGGGCGCCGGTTCCGCTGAACCTGGTCATCGCCAACCACCATCTGGGCCGCAGCGGCGACGGCCTGGGGGTGGTGGCGCGCCTGCGTGCGGAGTTGGGGGCGCAGCTTCCGGCCTGGCTCGTCACCGGCGATGTGTCGGCCGAACTCTACAATCTCGCCCGCGCCGGCGGGGTGGGGTACCTGCGCAAGCCGGTCCGGCCGGAGGACATCCAGCGCTGTGTGACGGCGAGCGTCGCCACCGGCCGGCGGCGCATGGCAAAGCGCGAACGCGGCGTGTAGGCAGGCGGCATCGATCGCAATCCGGTACGCCGCGCGCCGCCCCGGCGCCGCGCACGGGCGCGTCAGGCCGGCGCCGGCGCGAGGGGGCAACGCCCGGGCGGGCAGTCCCGGCAGCACTGGGCGCACAGCTCGTCGAGATCGACCTGGATGCCGTGCGACTCCAGCATGCCCTGGGCGTAGACCCCGTACAGCCGCGCCAGCGTGTGGCCGGCAAACGCCGCCACATCGTCGGTGCAGGCATGGGCGGCGGTGCCGGCGGCCCGCTCCACGTCCTCGATCGCCCGACGTATCGCCGTAAGATCAAGCATCCCAACGCTCCCGGGCGCCGGTCGACTGGCGGGCGCCACCCCGCTTGTCGCCCGAAATCACGGGAAAGACAACGGCAAATACAGAGTCCTATCGATCGCCTTACGCCAAAGGTATTATTCTAATGGTTGTGGTCATAGGCCCAGTTTCCGGTATTCCGCTTGAAGGGCTTCGGCAAGATGGGCGGCCAGCGCCTCGCCGTCGCACAGCGGGCTTGCGGCCATCCGCGCGCGCAGGGAGGCGCGCAGGGCGGCCAGGCGCTCCCGGTCGGCCGCCCAGCCGGCCGCCAGCTCCACGTAATGGCCGGGGTCGCGCGCCACGCAGCCCTCGACGCCCGCCGCCGACAGGAAGGCCAGCGAGTGGCGGCTGGAAAAGGTTTCGCCGGGAAGGGTGACGACCGGCAGGCCCATCCACAGCGTCTCCAGCGTCGTGGTGCTGCCGGAGAAGGGGAAGGGGTCGAGCGCCACGTCGGCCCGGGCGCACCAGCCCATATGCTCCAGGCTGGGGGTGGCGCCGACCAGGGTCAGCCGGTCCGGCGCCACCCCGGCCGCGGCAAAGCGGTCGCGCCAGGCCGCCGCGGTGACCGGGCAGGACAGCGCCTTGGTCTTCAGCAGCAGACGCGATCCCGGCACGCGGTCCAGCACGGCCGCCCAGGTTTCCACCACCGCGCCGTTCAGCTTGGTCAGGATGTTGAAGGCGCCGAAGGTGACCGGCCCGTCCGCGCCGCAGGGCGGCGGCGTGACCGCGGGCGCGCCGGCCGGCGGGTCGTAGGCGATGAAGGCCGCGGGCATGCGCAGGATGCGTTCGGTGTAGAAGGGCTCGGCCCCCGCCGGCACATGGTGCGGGTCGGCGACCAGCGCGTCCATCGCCGCCAGGCCGGTGGTCGCCATGTAGCCCGCCCAGGCGACCTGGAGCGGCGCCGGCCGGCGCGCGAAGACCCCGGGCCGGCCGCGCGCGTTGTGGCCGGCGAGGTCGATCAGCACGTCCACCCGGTCGGCCCGGATGCGTTCGGCCAGCTCCGCGTCGGACAGGCCGGCCACCGGCCGCCAGCGCTCCGCCGCCGCGCGGAAGCGGGCGGTGAGGTCGTCCGCCTCGGTCTGGTTGGCGTAGAGGCAGAGCCGCAGGCCGTGGGCGGGCAGGGCCTCCACGGCACGCACCGTGAACTGGCCCGCCGGGTGGCGGCGGAAGTCGCCGGACAGGATGCCGACGACCAGGGGCCGATCGGGTCCACGGTCCGCAGGGTGGGGCGCCCAGCCGGACCGCAGGGGGGCACCG
>JAEZHQ010000459.1 GCA_023416455.1 Pseudomonadota bacterium
GCGGGGGCGGCCCCCCCGGCCCCCGGGCCCGCGGGGCCCCCCGGCCGGCCGCGTCCTCGACGCGGCCGGAAAGACGGTCCTGCCGGGGCTGCTGGACGCGCACTGCCACATTTCCTACGGCGAAGGCCGTGCGGCGGAGGAGGTCGACATCTACGGCGGCGGCGAGTGGGCCGCGGTCCGGGCCGTCTGGAACGCCCGCAAGGTCCTGCAAAGCGGCGTCACCTCCTTCTGCGACCCCGGCTCCACCTGGAACGTCGCGGTGACCTGCCGCGACGCCATCCAGAACGGGATGTTCCCCGGCCCCCGGATCCTGGCGGCCGGACGGCACATCGCGGCGGACGGCGGCTTCGCCGACTATTACCCGTCCTGGCTCGGCATGCCGGTGTCGGCGGAAGGCGTCCTGTGCTCGGACCGGCACGCGATGGTCGCGGAGGTGCGCCGCCAGGTCAAGAACCGGGTGGACGTCATCAAGATCAGCGGCGACAGCCAGGCCCAGGAGAAGTTCGACGAGGCCGGCCCGTGCATGAACGACGAGGAGATGCACGCCATCGTCACCACGGCGAAGGGCCTGTGCCGCAAGACGACCATCCACGCCCGCTACGCCGAAACCGTGGTCGCCGCGGCGCGCGCCGGAGTCGACTGGATCATCCACGCCTCCTACATGCGGCGCCAGGACATCGGCTACATCCGCGACACGCAGATCCCGATCTGTCCGACCATGACCTTCACGGCCAACGTCGTCGAGTTCGGCCGGGAGGTCGGGGTCGACCCGAACTACGTGGAGACGAAGCGGCGTGAGCTTGACGCGCTCGTGGACATCCACCGTCGTGCCCACGAGGCCGGGATCAAGCTGATGGTGGGGTCCGAGGCCGGCTTCTCCGTGACGCCCTACGGCCAGTGGCACACGCGGGAGATGGAGCTGCTGGTGGACTGTCTCGGCCTCTCGCCGCTGGAGGCCATCCGGGCGGCGACCGCGAACAACGCCGAAGCCTTCGGCTGGGGGGACCGCGTCGGGACGCTTCGCCCCGGCCTGCGGGCCGATCTCCTGATCGTGGACGGCGATCCGTCGACGGACATCCACGTCCTCGGCGACGCCGGACGGATCGCGGCGGTGTTCAAGGACGGCGAGGAGGTCGACCGGACCCCGGTTCCCGACCGCAAGCGCATGGCCCACGAACGGGGGTTCAACGTATCGGCGCATGCGCTCCGGCGCACGCTGAACTGATGCCATTTCCGGAACGTTCCGACCCGTGGTCGGAACGTTCCGGACCCTCCTGCGCCGGGGCGGCCGGCCTCCGTGGGTTCCGGCTTTGCGCCCTTATGGGCGCGGTGGCTTCACGCCCTCATGGGCGCGGTGGCTTTGCGCCCTCATGGGCGCGGTGGCTTTGCGCCCTCGTGGGCGCGGTGGCTTTGCGCCCATGCGGGCGCGAAGCCGCGGCCGGATACCAGCGCCGGACGTCAGGGCCGGACGTCTGGACTTTCCGGCCCCGGCATCACTGCCTCAGGAGGAATTCGGCCGCCATCCGGGAGAAGTCTTCCGCCTGGAAGTTCAGCAGGCGGTGCGGCTTGCCGGGAAACACGGCCAGCTCCGACCCCTCGATCCGCTCGTGCAGGCGCTTGGAATAGGCGACCGGCGTCACCGGATCCTGGTCGCCGACGGCGATCCAGGTCGGGCACCGGATGCGGTCGAGCCGGTCGGCCGCGTCGTGGTCGAGGATGGCGCGGTAATGGCCGGCAAGGCCGACCTTGGACGGCGCCGCCGGCCCCAGCCAGCGGGCGTGCCGGCGCCCGATCTCCGCGCGCACCTCCTCCCAATGCTCGTTGATGTAGGCCTCGCCGAAGGCGCTGAAGGCGGTGAAGCGCGCCCACAGATCCGGCGTGGTGTCGACCAGGATGCTGAGCAGCAGGTCGTAGCGAAGCCGCAGATACGGCTCCGGCCGATCGAAGGTGGCGTAAAGGGACAGGCTTCGCACGCGCTGCGGTTCGGCGATGGCCATCTCCTGACCGATCGCCCCGCCCAGCGAATAGCCGGCGACGTGCGCCGCGTCGATGCCGAGTGCGGACAGCAGGGCGAGCGCGTCGCGGGCCATCTCCGGCGTCGAATAGCCGCCGTCGGGGACGTCGCTCCGGCCGATCCCCCGCAAGTCGTAGGTTATGCAGCGGAAATGCTCCGACAGGCGCGGCACCTGCTCGTGGAAGGTGGTGTGATCCATGCCGTTGCCGGCGATCAGCAGCAGCGCCGGTCCGCTCCCGACCTCTTCGTAATAAGTGTTGATTCCGTTGGTGGCTGCGAATGGCACGTCTTGTCTCCCTGCACGCATCGCCGTGAAAAGGCCGCGCCGCCACCGCGGCAGCGCGGCCATGGCCCCTGCGGCCGGCCGGCCGCATGACCGTCCTGCCCGGTGCCGCCGGGATCAGGTCCGGAATGGAGGGGTCATCGGCGGGTCATCGGGGAGATCTCCCGTTCCCACTGGTCCTGCCACTTGGCCCGGCTGCCGATGATGGCTTCGTCGCTGAAGGAGACCAGCTTGCCGAGATCCTCCTTGCTGATCGTGTACTTGGCGTGTTCCGGGCCGATCTCCGCCTTGGGATTGACCGGGGTGATCTTGAGCTGCTCCGTCACCGCGGCGATGGTCTTCGGGGAGATGTAATAGTTGATGAACTTCTCGGCGGACGCCTTGTTGGGGCCGTTCTTGACGAGGGCCATGACGTCGACGCCGGCCGGAGCCCCTTCGCAAGGATTGACGAAGCGGGCCGGCACGCCCTTGTCGATGACCGTGTGCGCCGCGCTCGACAGCATCGGTATCGCCCACGCCTCACCCTGCGCCAGCAAACGCTGCTGGGTTGCCGAATCGTCGGCAACGGCCACCAGATTCTGCCCCATCTTCTTGATCCGCTCGAGACCCGGCGCAATGTTCTCTTCGGTCCCGTCGGCAATCTTGTTGGCCATGAGCATGAAATAGGCGTTCATGTATTTTGGCGAGGACACCGCCACCTTGTTCTTCAGGCGAGGATCCCAGAGGTCCTTCCAACAGGCGACGGGAAAGTCGACCTTGTCGGCCCGGTAGGCGATCCCGTAGGTGTACATCCACATGCCGGCGAACATGATCCCGCCTTCGGGGGCCTTGCGGATCCCGAAGTCCGGCAGATCCTTGGTGCTCGGCACCGCGTCCTGGTCGATCGGCGCCAGCAGGCCGTCGTTGTAGGCACCGACGGCGTCCTGGGCCGTCATCATGATGATGTCGACCTGCGGGTTGTTCCGCTGGGCCGCGATCATCTGCATGTTCGCCAGCGAAACCCCCGAGATCAGCTTGACCTTTATCCCGGTCTCCTTCTCGAAGGGCTCCACCGCCTTCTCCTGGATCGCCTTGCCCCAGGTCCCGCCCCAGGTGGCGATGACCACTTCGTTGGCATGGCCGGCGCCGGAGATGGCCACGGCCGTGCAGGCCACGGCGCACCCCGCCAAGAGCCTTTTGATCATCTGCATCCCATTACACTCCCTGTTCTTTTTCACCCCGCCCTTCCGTCAGCAACCAGTTGACAAGCCCCGGTGGCTGTCGTAAGAGGTGGAATACCAACTATGTATACCAGCCGCCGGGGTGTCAAGCGAGCTGTTGCGGGCACAAAACCCAGCGGAACACTCGGTTAAACCGGGAGCAGAACGAACCATGAGACTTGTGACATTCAGGAGAGGAGCGTCCGACGACGCCCGCGCCGGCGTCCTGCGGGATGACCGAATCGTCGACCTGACGGTGCTCGCCGGAAGGCCCCAGGGGAGCCTTCCGGCCCCCCTCGCGGCCGGTGCGACGGCCTCGGTCAAGGCGCTGTTGCAGGCCGGTCCCGCCGCGCTCGACGCCGTGCGCGCGCTCGTGGACGGCATCGACCCGACCGCCGCCCAGGGCGATGACGCCGTCCTCCCGCTGGACGCGGCGACGCTGCTGCCCCCGATCCCGGATGCCGGGACCTTCCTCTGCGTCGGCAAGAATTATCGCGCCCACCTCGACGAGCTGGTGCGCAACGATCTGCTCAAGGAACTGCCGCAGGAGCCGACCGGATTCATAAAGCTGAACGCCTGCCTGTCGGGGCACGAGGCGCGGGTGGAGCGGCCGGAGGGGATCACCACCCTCGACTATGAGCCGGAGCTGGTCTTCGTCATCGGACGGCCCACCCACCGGGTCCGCAAGGAGGACGCGCTCGACCATGTCGTGGGCATCACCCTGCTGAACGACCTGACCGCACGCGAGGTCCAGAAACGCGAGGTCGCTTCCGGCACCCGCTTCTGGACCGCCAAGAACATGCCGGGATTCGGCCCGTTGGGGCCGTCGCTCATCACGCTCGACGAGGTCGCCGATCCCTTCGACCTCTGGCTGACCTGTTCGGTCAACGGGCAGGAGCGCATCCGCGTGAACACCAGGAACCAGATCTTCAAGATCCAGGAGATCATCGAGCATTTCTCCCGCTACATCCCCTTCGAGCCGGGAGACATGTTCGCGACCGGATCGCCCGGAGGGGTGGCGGTGGGCCAGCCCAACGCCGCGGAGCTGTTCCTGAAGCCCGGAGACGTCGTCGACGTGGCGATCGACGGCCTGCTCAGCCTGCGCACGCACATCACGGCCCCGGAAGCCCCGTGACCCTCATCAAGAAAGGAGCATGTTTGAGATGACGACGATCGTCCGCGGCGACCCGCCCCACCTGAAGAACGTCCGTTCGAATATTTACCACCATTTCATTCGCGTCGACAATCCCGGCTCCCTGATCTTCCTGTCCGGCCAGCTGTCGCGCGACGGTGACGGCAATCTCGTCGGAAAAGGGGACATGGCGGAGCAGACCCGCCAGGCGATCCGGAACATGCAGACCGTCCTCGAAACGGCGGGCGGCAGCCTTCGCAACATCGTGTCGATCGTCGTCTACACGACGGACATCCGGGAATTCAAACGCATCGTCGAGGCCCGGATGGAGTTCTTCAAGGAGGACCTCCCGACCAGCACCATCGTGGAGGTGAATCACCTGGCCGATCCCGGCCTGCTCATCGAGTTCCAGGCCATCGCCGTCCTGTAAGGCGTCCCGGCCGCGGCCGGGCGGACCCGGCGCCGGAGGGAGCCCTTCCGGTTTCCCCTTGCGGTTTCTTTTCATGGTGGGGGTGTGGAATGCAGTCGGACGACAATCCGGAACTTTTGGAAACGAATGCCATCGGGCTCCTCCTGACGCGGGCCTCGGCCGCGAGACTGGAAGACCCGGGACCCGACGCGCGGGAACTCGACCTGATCTTCCGGGCGGCCCTGCGGGCTCCCGACCATGGTCGGCTGCGGCCGTGGCGGTTCCTGGTGATCGAGGGCGATGCGCGCGCGCGTCTGGGCGAGCTGATGGCGGCGGCGCTGCTGCGCGGCAGCCCGGCCGCCACCGAGGAGGAGCTGGCGCGCGAGCGCATGAAGCCGCTGCGCGCTCCGCTGATCGTCGTCGTGGTCGCCCGGATCAGGGAGAACGCCCGGATTCCCGAGGTGGAGCAGCTGCTGTCGGCCGGCGCGGCCGCCCAGACCGTCCTGCTTGCGGCGCATGGGCTGGGATACGGCGCGATCTGGCGGACCGGGAGCCCGGCCTATGACGGCCTCGTCAAGGAGGGGCTCGGCCTGGAGCCCGGTGACGGAATCGTCGGGTTCCTCTACATCGGCAGGGCCGCCGGCGCGCCGCCGCCCCTGCCGCGCCCCGAGCCGTCCGCCTTCGTCACCCATTGGAGCTGAAGGGGAGCCCGGCGATGTCCATGACAGAAGATGCGAACCCGCCGGCGCGCGTTCCGGTGGTCGTCCAAGACATCCGGATCGAAGCGGAAGGCGTGCTCTCCTTCCACCTCGTCGATCCGGAGGGGCGCGATCTCCCGGCCTTCACGGCGGGCGCCCATGTGGACGTGGAGATGCCCGGCGGCCTCACCCGTCAGTACTCCCTGTGCAACGATCCCGGCGAGCGGAACCGCTACGTGATCGCCGTGCTTCGCGAGGCCGACGGGCGCGGCGGCTCGGCGTGGATGCACACCGCGGTCCGTCGCGGCGACCGGCTGATGATCGGCGCGCCGCGCAACAATTTCCCGCTGGTCGAAACGGCCCGAAGCCACATCCTCATCGCCGGGGGGATCGGCGTCACGCCGATGCTGGCGATGGCCCGCCGCCTGCGCACCATCGGCGCCGACTGGCGGCTCCATTACTGCAGCCGCAGGGTCGAGACCACCGCCTTCCACGCCGAGCTGTCGGCGCCGCCGTTCCAGGATGCGGTCACCTTCCACCATGACGGCGGGGATCCGCGCAACGGAATCGACCTTGAGGCCGCGCTGCGGGACGCGGCTCCGGGAACGCACCTCTACTGCTGCGGCCCGGCGTCGCTCATGGCGGCGGTCCGCGCCGCCGCGGCCGCCTTCCCGGCCGATGCCGTCCATTTCGAAGCCTTCAAGGCGGAGCCGCCGCCGGCCGGGACGGCGGACCGCCCCTTCAGCGTGAGGCTGGCCCGGCGCGGCATCACCCTGACGGTGCCGGAGAACCGCTCCACCCTGTCCGTGCTCCGGGAGAACGGAGTCGACGTCCCGACCTCCTGCGAGGAGGGAGTCTGCGGAACCTGTGCCGTCACCGTTCTCGACGGCGAGGTGGACCATCGCGATCAGGTGCTGTCCGATGCCGAGCGCTCCACGGGCCGCCTGATGCTGGTCTGCGTGTCGCGCGCGCGGGGCGGGGCGGTGGCGCTCGATCTCTGATGCCCTTTCGAAAAAGGCCGGCCGCGGCAACGCGGGCGGGCGCCCCCCACCTCCATCCCGGCCCCCACGCCCGCGGAGAGGGCAGGGATGGGGGAAAGTCCGCGTCTTGGTCCTTCATGCCCCCTTCAACAGAGAACCCTCACGGGAGCTGCGCGACATGACCAGAAAGCTTCGCCTGGAGATCGCCCAGACGGACTCACCCTCCATGTACCTGGCGCGGTGGTACGAGGAGGATCTGAAGTGGCCGTTTTACATGATCATGGTCAAGGAAAGTCACGTCTTCGAGATGTTCCGGGAGTTTCAGCTGTACTGCGACCTGGGGAATGAGGAGGACCGTATCTCGGTGCTGGCGCGCATGGACAACCTGGGGGTCTACGTACCGGGATCGATCAAGGGCTGCATCGACGCCTCCCATCCGCGTCGATGGGGGATGGATCCGTGGCATCTTCGAACACAGTGACCTTTCAAACACCGTGACGCTCGCCGGCCGCCCGCCGGTACCCCGGAACGCCCGCCCGGCGCATCCACAAGCATGGCCTCACCACGGCAGCCTCCCGGAGGGTCGGCGCGGGACCCGTCCGGCGCAGGGCCGACGGCGGCCAGGCGTGGAACCCCGGCACAAAGCGGAGCAAAATCCGGCACAGGAATTGGCGGTGTCCAGGTAAGCCTAAAGTATGATGTGGCTTCCCCATTTCCGCCGTCTTACACCAATGAGCGGCTGAAACGGGCCTGCTGGTCTTTTCACGGAACGGTAATCGAAGCCATGTATGGCTCCAGGCAGCCGCCGGCCCGGCCATCGACGTCGTGAAGCGGGTCCGTCCGTCCTCGGTTTTGGCCCGCTTTGTTGCTGCGCCCGTCGGCCGAGGTGATATGAAGAGCGTCCAACCGGTGTTCGCCCCGCAGTCGGGCTATGAAGGAGATGAGGTTATGGCAACCGCGGCAGATAAGGTGTTTTCTGATCTGGTGACGGCCATCCTCACCGGCAGGCTGCGCCCTCGCGACGTCATATCGGAGCGCGACCTCGTCAGCCGATTCGGCGTGAGCCGGACACCGGTGAGGGAAGCGGTCAAGCGCCTCATAGAGCGGGGGTTCCTCGAACCCAGCCCGAAGGGTGCGAAGGTCCTCGACATCAGCCGCGAGGATCTCAAGCAGCTCTACGAGCTGCGCATGAGCCTGGAGCGGCAGGGCGCGGCCCTCACCGTCCAGAACATAACGGCCAAGGAGATCAAGGAACTCCGGGAGATCAACGACTCGCTGTTCGAAGCCCTGGAACGCCGCGACTTCGAGCAGATGCTCGAAATCCGCTCGCTGTTCCACGCCAAGCTGGTCCACGCGACCCGCAACCGCTGGCTGGCCGAGGTCCTCATCATGCTGCGCGACAAGGCCTACGTGCTGCGCCACCTGCACTGGCAGGACATAACCCGGGCGTCGGAGACGCCGGCCATACACGCGTCGATGATCGAGGCCCTCAAGGTCAAGGACCATGACGGTTACGCCCAGCTCGTCGTCGACCAGATCCGGGCCAGCATCGACTGGTACACGAGCCGCTTCCTCGCCCACAGCGCACCGGACTCCGAGGCGGCGGCCCGGCCGCAACCGTCGCGCCTGCAAGACGACGGGCTGCTCGCAAGGCCGCTCTGATCGCCACCGGGGAACCGCGCGGGACGGGCGCCGCACGGCGCGAAGCTCGTACGGCCGGCCGATCTTGGGAGCCTTCATGCCCCGGCCGTATGATGCGGCCGGCGGGCTTGCGCCGCCGTGACCGTCACTGCGTCGCGATGGAGGTGTTGATGAGGCCGATCAGCCCGATCTCCTCCACGGAATCGGCGAAGCCGAGCAGCACCGTGCCGCGATCGCCGCCCTGGTGGAGGTGCTCGATCCAGGCGGTCCGGCCGGGCTCCTCGCCCTCCCGGTCGAAGGCCACCCGGTACAGCAGGTCGACGAATCCGGTGTCGTCCAGCGTCCCGTAGCGCTGGACGAACTCCGCCGAAGCGGCGAAATGCCAGGCGGCCTCGCGCAGCGACATGCCTTGCTCGACCGCCGACAACCAGCTATTGAGGCCCTCCAGGTCGGGCAGCCGGGCGAACAGCGTGTCATAGAGCCGCACCAGTGTCGCCACGTCGCTGCGGTTGACGTCGAGGTCGCCGCCGGCAAAGCGCAGCAGCTCGACCCCGTGCACCAGATCGACCCCGTCCACCCCGCCGTCCCGGTGGGTGAAGACCACTCCCCCGTCGCTCACACGCAGGATGTAGTCGTGACGCGATGCCCCGGCGAGGACGAGCGTGTCGTAGCCGGAGCCGCCGTCGATGGTATCGTTGCCGGCGCCACCGAACAGGGTGTCGTTGCCCCCGTCGCCGAAGATCAGATCGTCACCGCCCTCGCTGCCCACGACGTCGTCGCCGTCGCCGCCACGCAGCGTGTCGTCGTCCTCGCCGAGGACGATGTATTGGGCGGCTTTGTCGCCGACCACCATCTGGGCGCCGATGCCTCCGGTCACCCGCACCGCGCCCAGAACGGCGGCGAACTCGACGTTGTCCAATTGCAGGACGGTGCCCGAGGGCAGGCCCTGGGCGTCGATGACCAGCGCCTCCTGCCGGGCGCCGCGGTCGGCCGAAGCGCTGATGACGATCGGTGCGGCGGGGGGTGCGTCGCCGGCCACGACCGGGATGAGGGTGCGGACCATCAGGTCCGTGTCCGTCGGCAGCACGTCGAGGAAGGTCGTCCCGACCCCGGTCATGGCCGCGCGGTCCTGCACCTGGTCCTGATTCGTGGTGCGCGCCTGGATGGCGCGGATCAGGCCCATGATGCCGTCGGTGGGCTGGCTGCTCTCCACCCGCAGTCCAACGCCGACCGGGATCGCGGCCTCCAGCCGGATCTCACCGGTGGCGGTCCGTGCCAGGGGGATGTCGGCCGCAGTCGCGGTGGAGGTCCCGCTATCCTCCTGGCGGGAGGGTGTGACAATGGGGATCTCCGTGATCTGCGTGGTCGTCCCATCGGCGTCGGTGCTCGTCCGCTGCGTGACCACCATGCCGTCCACGGTCTCGGTTCTGCTGGGCGGCGGCGGAGATACGGGCGGCGGGGACGGAGCGGCCTGGGTCGTGAAGTTGTAGACCGTCGCCTCCGAGAATCCGGTATAGGCGTTGCCGGCCAGATCCTCGATGGCTCCCGCGTCGACGGTCAGGTGGTAGCCGGCCGAATAGTCCAGAGCGGCCGTGGGGTCGATGGTCACGGTCGCGCCGGAGAAGGTCAGCCGGCTGGACACGGCGACGTTGAAGCTCTCCACCGGCGTGGTGGGGTCGGTGGCCTTGTAGAGCGTGATTGTCCCGGTGCCGGCCTTGACCTCTTCCCATAGGGTGAGCACCAGATTGGCGGAGACCGGCACGCCGGTCGCGTCGTCGGCGGGGGACAGGTTCGACAAGGTGGGTGCGGTGGTGTCGATCGTGTAGTTGTCGGACTCCGTGCTGGCGGCGGGAGCGTTGTCGGCGGCGTCGGTCCAGTCGGTGCCCACCGTGACCACATTGGTGGCGTCGGTCACGCCGGCGGTCGGGGTGAAGGTGGCGGTGTAGGTGGTGCCCGAGCCGCTGATGTCAGACAGCGACCCGTTCGCCATCGTCACGTCGGCGTCGTTGAAGCCGATCGGCTCTTCGGAGAAGGTGAAGGTCACCGTCGCCGTATCGCCCGCCTTGAGCGCGGTGTCGCTCAGCGTGATGGTCACCGTCGGACGCTGGGTGTCGATCGTGTAGTTTTCGGAATCCGTGTCGGCGGCGGGAGCGGTGCTTGCGACGGTCCAGTCGGTGCCCACCGTGATCACGTTGGTGGCGCTGGTGACGTCGGCGTCCGGGGTGAAGGTGGCGGTGTAGGTGGTGAGCGAGCCGCTGAAACTGGACAGCGTCCCGTTCGCCACCGTCACGTCCTCGGCAGTGAAGCCGGTCGGCTCCTCGGAGAAGGTGAAGGTCACCGTCGCCGTATCGCCCGCCTTGAGCGCGGTGTCGCTCAGCGTGATGGTCACCGTCGGCGTGATAACGCTGGAAGACTTGGTGAAAGTTATTGTATCAAGATAAATTTCACCTTGCCCTGAGTCGATGTTGTAGGAGGCATCGTCGGGATTATCCGCTCGTTCCAGCGTAAAGCCCGTGACTCCAGTCCAATTTGCCGAAAAACTACCGCCATTATTGCTAACATCACCAATATCCACAATTACATCATTATTCTGTCCGCCACTTGGAATCGGTCTTGCGATGATTCTTCCGCTTACAAGCTCCCCTGGAGCAAGAGCAAATCCCGCAACAAAGGACACGACATCTAAAGGCGTGTTAAATTCAACCGTTATGATTCCAGAGTCAACGGATTCAGGACCATTGAAATTGGTTACCAAATCACCGGAGCTTCCCCCAAATCCACTGAAGTTCTGAACAAAAATGCCGTTGACGCTTGAGGACACCGTCACGGTGACGCCGTCAACTTCGGATGTAATGGCGGCAAGCCCAGCAACCTCGGTGTCATCAAAATCGGTAAAATCAAATACGGAATTGTCAAGTGTATTTTGGTAGTTCTCCATCAATGTGCTGAAAGGAAAGTGCAGAGATTTGTTTGGTGCGGTGCTGTACTCAAGCGTCCAGTTTCCGCCAAGCGCCGCTGGTCCCGTGGGATCCTCGGAAGCTGATACATCCGCACCGGTAATTTCGGCCAACCATGCGATAAAGTCCCTGCCCCGTCCGCTTGCTACGTCGCAGCCGTACAGCATCAGGTCGCCGCCGGTGTCCAGCGCTGCTCCGAGGGCCGCCAGATCGGCGGAGCGTGTCGGCAGCGCCGTGGAGTCGAGTACCAGCGTGCCGAGCCGGAGCGATGCCTCGGCACCATGGGACAGCACATGGGCGGCATCGTAACCCGCTCGGCCACGTGCCCACTGGACCATCTGGCTCAAGCCGTCCTGCAAACCATCCAGCAGCGCCACCTCCACACCGGGCCTCACGCCGGCGGCCAGGATCTGCCAGTCGGCCAAGGCGGTGTCGATGAACACCACCTCCCGACGTCCACCGTTGAGGGTGGGGTCGGCCTCGCGAACCACCTGCATTCCCGTTGGCGCGAGGCCGGCGGAGAGTCGTTCGACGGTGGTTCCGGCGTCATCGCAGCGACCGTTGACCCACCCCGCCTTCCCTTGGAAATCCGTGCCGTTCGAACCCATCACCAACGCTTTCCCTTCACGATCAGTGTCAAGCGGGCACATGGAAAGGAGGAATGGGTTCGTTCATACGGAGGCCATTGAAGAGGCATACATGCGCATGAACATCACGTTCCGATGCAGGGAAGCGATACAACCACCTTTCAAGTGCATTAAACCAAGATTGAACTCCTGTTGGTCATTAAATCAACACAAATCTCCCTTTATAGGTGCTTTTCCAGCGATCGTTGCATTCTTGTCAAAAGATTGCCGTGCGATCGACAGAAGAGTCCGGCGCCGGACAGAGAAATGATTTGCATCCACACGATTCAAAGCTGTGGACGCCACACCATTAACAGCAAAGTGATTTATGGAATTGATGGCCTCAATAAGGCGAAAACTGTGAAGCGATGTCACAAGTTATTTAGAGCTGTGCTTTTCTCAGGGAAGGGCATCGACTGAGACGTTTCGTTAAATTTCATCCGCCATGCGCATGCTTTCATACCGTTGGCGGCTTTTCCTTCATCGCTGCACTGCAACATGATGCCGCATGCACGTCCCAACGGGCGGCTCGGTGTCCCGCAAGCAGCACCCTCTGCCCAAACGTCCACGGGGGAATCGGACTGTGGACGGGCAGCAGGCTCCCGTCGCGACTGCGGATGTATGTGCATCGGGTCTCCACAAGGAGAAGACGCGAACACATCAGCAATTCAAAATAGTGAAGTTGCCCAGCATCGTCTCACAAATAAAACTCCATGAGACGCACAGTTAACTTATGGCGTATATTATTTAGTATTTGCAGAACCCAGGGCTGTTCGACAGCATCGATGAGCGGCGTCTGCCGTACCTATTGAAACGGAGAACCATGCATCATGCTGAACGCCACTCATCCGGGCTGTTTCTCTCCTCGCCCTGCGCTCCTCGGGGTCGCCGCCGCGCTGACCCTTGGTGCCGGAATCATGGGCGCCCCCGGGACCGCCACCGCGTCCTGCGGTGGGGACAGCTACACTGGCTCGATCTGCGTCACGGCCGCCACCTTCTGCCCGGAGGGCTATCTGGTGGCCAACGGAGCCGAACTTCCCATCAACAATTACCAGGCGCTGTTCTCACTTCTCGGCTTCAGCTACGGCGGCGACGGCTCCAAGACGTTCAGGCTGCCGGACCTGCGAGGGCACACCATGGTCGGCCAGGGCAAAGCGACCATCAACAACGTCACGCACGACTTTCCGTTTGCCAAGCCGCAAGGCAGCTTTCAGACGGTCTTGGCACCGACGCAGGTCCCGCTGCCGCAGCACACCCACCAGGCGGCCTTCAAACCGACGGTGGGAAAGCAGGATGTGACGATCGCGGGGACGACCGGCACGCTCGACGTGACGGCCAGCCTGCCGGTGGCCACCACGGCGAGCGGTACGGCCATCCCGGCCAGCGGGAACAACTATCTGGCCGCGATCACG
>JAEZHQ010000463.1 GCA_023416455.1 Pseudomonadota bacterium
TCCCCATCGGCCGCGTGGCCCTGACAGAATCACGCCGCCAGCCGACCGTCAACCCGGTCGCGCGCCCCGGTCGCGCGGCATGCCAGACACCTTTTGCAACGTCACGACGCGATTCTGCAACAGCCTCTTGGGAAAGAATGAATTTACCGTGTTGGAAGCAGGCCGTCGGTTGATCGACGCGGACAGGATGGTCGCAGCCGGGATGGCCATGCTCCACCCCGCTCATGGACTCCACTCGCGGTCCCCGCTCAAGGCCCCCGCGCGAGATCCAGGACGGCGTCGGTTCGGGGCAGGGGCGGGCGCTTGCGGTTGGCGCCGCGGCGGCTCTTGTGGGTGCGGATGGCGATGGCCACCCATGTCGCGTGGAACAGCAGGCCGCCCAGCAGGACGATCTGTCCCGGCACCGGGCCGATGGTCGCCCGCGTGAAGAACTCGTCCAGCGAGGCCAGCGGCACCGGGTGGATCATCAGCTTGCCCAGGTAGGCGGCCACCTGGATCAGGAATATCCAGCCGTAGTTCCGCCGCAGCCGCCGCCCCACCGCCTCGATGAAGGTGATGTGCAGGTGGGGCGACCGGTAGTCCTGGTAGAGGACCTCGTTCCAGCGGCCGTCCAGCCGGGCGCCCTCGCCGCGCAGGATCGGGCCGAAGAAATACAGCTCCAGCACATGCGCCCGGATGCGCCAGAAATCGAAGAAGCGGTAGCGCCGCGCCTCGATGTAGAGGAAGACGGCGACCAGCAGCCCGACCAGAACCAGCGGCAGGGGCGAGGCGGTGGAACTGCTGAAGGTCAGCGACAACGCGATCCCGGTGGTGACCACCGCCCAGTTGGTGGTGGCGTCGAGCCGCGTCCGCCACACCGTGCTGCGGTACAGCTCTCCCCGGTAGAGGTGCGAAAGGGCGGTGATCTCGGCCGCCGAGACGTGCGTCCTGGGAACCGCGACGGTGGTGTCGTCCATGGCCGGCCTCCTCCCCCCTTGCGTTTTGGGCGTCGGGGGTGCCGGCCGCCGCCGGTCCCCCGTTTCCCGGTAAACGCCGGAGGGTGGCCGGTCGGACGCAACGCAGCCGAATGCCCTTATATCAGCGGCTTTTGATGGTGCCCCATCAAAAGCCTTCCTCAATCGCCGGCGGGGCCGTCCGGCCCCCCCTGGCTTCACGCGTCTTCGCGGGCATGAGCCCGCGGGGCCGCCGTCGCGGCCCTCCAGCGGCACCGGTCAAAGACCGGTGCTGCCGCTGGTGTCAGCGGACGACGACCACCACCAGCCGCTTCGGCCCGTGCACGCCGTAGGCGAGGGTCTGCTCGATGTCGGCGGTCTTGCTGGGGCCGGAGATCAGAAGCGCGTTGGTCGGCATGGCCTCGGCCCAGCGCTGTTCGGTCATGACCTGCCAGAAGCTGTCGTAGAGCCGGTCGGCGCGCAGCAGGGCGATGTGCAGGTGCGGGACCAGCGACATCAGCCGCGGCTCCTCCGCGCTCGGCCACAGCACGAGGCTGCCGGTGTCGGCGATGGCGCCCAGCGTCGTGGTGATGCCGGCGTCGATGCCGTCGAACAGCCGCTCCTTGAAGTCCTCCACCTCGCGGTCGTAAGGGATAAGCTCGGGGGGGATCAACTCGGGGGGCGCCGGCTCGCCGGGCGCCGCCCATTCGGCGGCGAGGCGGGCGCCGGCCTCGGTGGCCGGGGCGTAGAGCAGGCTGCGGACGCCTTCCCCGGCCAGGAAGGCGCGGACGGTGGCGGGCCAGTCGGCCTCGGTGGCCTCGACGAACTCGGTGTGGACCGCCTCCATCAGGCGGCGGATGCGCTCCAGCCGCTCCGCCGGGTCCCAGCGCTTGGCGGCCAGCACCGCAAAGTCGGACGGGGGCGGCTCAACCGGGTGGGCGTCGCGGCTGGCGCGCAGGCGGTTCAGGATGGCGGTGCGGGCCTCAGACATCGGGGATCCCCTTCTCGCGGGCAAGCTCGTGCAGCGTGCGGCCGGCGAAGCGCGGCTTGCTGCGGACGTTGGTCCAGTCGCGCAGCAGCGGCAGCGACGCCGGGGCCGCGTTGCCCAGCCGCGCCAGCAGCGCGGTGGCGAAGCGGTAGGCCAGCGGCGAGGCGTAGGCGGTGGCCCAGCCCTTCCAGACCAGGGCCTCCGCCCGGCTGGCGCGGGCGCCGGCCTCCTTGACGGCGGTGCCGGGGTGGACGGCCTCGGCGCGCAGGCGGCCCATGATCTCCACGATGGGGATCCTGACCGGGCAGATCTCGACGCAGGCGTTGCACATGGTGCAGGCGTGGGGCAGCTCGCCGCGCCGGCCCAGCCCCTCCATCTGCGGCATCAGGATCGAGCCGATGGGGCCGGGGTAGGGCGCCTCGAAGGCGTGGCCGCCGACCTTGGTGTAGACCGGGCAGTGGTTCATGCAGGCGCCGCAGCGGATGCAGCGCAGCGTGTCGCGCAGCTCGGCGTCGGCGTAGACGTCGGAGCGGCCGTTGTCGAGGATCACCAGATGGACCTCGCGCGGGCCGTCCTTCTCCCCCGCCTTGCGCGGCCCGCTGATCATGTTGACGTAGGTGGTGATGGGCTGGCCGGTGGCCGAGCGGGGCAGCAGGCTGATGATGGGCGGCACGTCCTCCAGCCGCTCCACCACCTTCTCCAGCCCCATGACCGCGATGTGCACGGGCGGCACCGTGGTGCACATGCGCCCGTTGCCCTCGTTCTCGATCAGGCACAGCGTGCCGGTCTCGGCCACCGCCGCGTTGACTCCGGACATGCCGACGTCGGCGTCCGCGAACTTCCGGCGCAGCACCCGGCGGGCGAGGTCGGTCAGGCGGGCCACGTCCTCGGTGTATTCCGCCTCCTTGATCTTCTGCTTGAAGAGATGGGCGATCTGCTTGGTGTTCATGTGGATCGCCGGCATGATGATGTGCGAGGGCATCGCCTCGTCAAGCTGGACGATGTATTCGCCGAGGTCGCTTTCCAGGCTCTCGATGCCGTGCTTCTCCAGGAAGGCGTTGAGGTGCATCTCCTCCGTCACCATCGACTTGCCCTTGACCACCAGCCTGGCGCCCACGCCCTGCATGATGGAAAGCACGATGGCGTTGGCCTCGTCGGTGGTGGAGGCCCAGTGCACCCGGATGCCGTTGCGCGTGCAGTTGGCCTCCAGCCGTTCCAGAAGCTCCGGCAGTTTGGCCAGCGTGCGCTGGCGCACGGCGGCGCCGAGGGCGCGCATGGCGTGCCATTCCGCGGGGTCGGCGAACTGCACCGCGCGCTTGGCCATCAGCCCGTCCATGGCGCGGCGGAAGTTGGCGCGCAGCTGCGGGTCCTTCAGCGCGGCGCGCGACGCCGCGGCGAAATCGACGGGGTGGAGGGCGCCTTGCTCAGCCATGGGTGCGCTCCTTCAGGAACTGGGCGATGTGCACGGCGCGCACCGGCGTCTTGCCGGCCTCCAGCGCGCCGCCGATGTTCATCAGGCAGCCGCAGTCGCCGGACACCACCGCGGCGGCCCCGGTGCCCGCGATGTCGTCCACCTTGTCGCCGACCATGGCGGCGGAGATCTCGGGGTGGCGCACGGCGAAGGTGCCGCCGAAGCCGCAGCACTCCCGCTCCCGCTTCAGCTCCACCAGCTCCACGTTGGCGAGCTGGCGCAGCAGGGCCTTGGGCTCCTCCACCACGCCCATCTCGCGCTGGGCGTGGCAGGAGGCGTGCCAGGTGACCCGCAGCGGCCCGCCCTTGTCCTGGAAGGCGGCGCCCAGGACGTGGACGAGGAACTGGGTCAGCTCCCACACCCGCGAGGCCACCGCGCGCGCGCGCGCCTCGTCGGGTTCGCCCTTGAACAGGTCGGGCCAGTGCTTGCTCATCATGCCGGCGCAGGAGCCGGACGGCACGACGATGGGCCAGTCCTCCGTGAAGAGGCCGAGCTGGGCGCGGGCGACCTTCAGCGCCTCGGCCCGGTAGCCGGAATTGTAGGCGGGCTGGCCGCAGCAGCTCTGCCCCTGCGGGAAGACGACGCGGATGCCCTGGGCCTTCAGCAGGTCCATGCCGGCCATGCCGGCCTCCGGGTAGAACAGGTCCACCAGGCAGGTGCCGAAATAATAAACGCTGTCCGGCCGCGGCGGGACGGTGCGGGTGCTCTCCATGATTCCTCCCCTCCCGCCCTTTCAGAAGGCGGCTTCCGGTGCGCGCGCCTCGGCCGGCGCGGCGGCCTTGGGCCGGGCGCAGGACTCGACGAGGTAGACGATGGAACGGTAGGGCATGCGGGCGTGATGCGACAGGCCGATTTCGCAGGTCCGGCTGGTCGAGTAGCCGGACGTGGCGTCCGGCGGGATGCCGGCCCCCAGGTGGCGCAGCGCGTGGGCGTTCAGCTCCGGCCGGGTGAAGCCCTTGTCGCCGGCGAAGCCGCAGCAGCCGACGTCGTCGGGCACCACCACCCGCGTCGCGCAGGCCGCCGCCACCGCCTTCAGCTTGCCCTCCAGGCTCATGCGGCGGACCGAGCAGGCGAGGTGGAGGACGACCGGCTCGTCCCGCTTCTCGATCTCCAGCCGGTCGAGCAGGCGGTCGTGGATGAACTCCACCAGATCCAGAACCTCCAGCCCGTCGCCGGCCAGGCGCCGCTTCAGGCGGAACGCGCAGGGGCTGGTGTCGATGACCACGGGCAGCCGGCCGCCGCTGCTCGCCGCCCGGATGGCGGCGATCATGGCGTCGGCCTTGGCGTCGGCCTCGGCGGCCAGCCCCTTGCTCTCCAGCGGCATGCCGCAGCACAGCCCGTCCAGCCCGTCGGGATAGACGACGCGGAAGCCCGCCTTGCGGAACAGCGCCTCCACCGTCTGCGGCAGCGGCCGGCGCTCGGGGTCGTCGGCGGCCGGGCCCATGGTCCGGCTGGTGCAGCTCGGCACATAGACGACGGCGGGGGCCTCGGGCGGGCCGCCGGTGGTATGGAAGTCGGCTCCGCCGACGATCGGGGCGTCCGGCGTGAAGCGGACGGCGGTGGGCAGCGCGCGCGGCAGATGCGGCAGCCGGCCGCCCGACAGCCGGCGCAGGCCCTTGGCGGTGGCCTCCACCGCGGCCGGCCCGGCGACCCGGCGGGCCAGCCCGACCAGCGACAGCCC
>JAEZHQ010000467.1 GCA_023416455.1 Pseudomonadota bacterium
GGCCACCGGAACCGGCCCCCCGGGGGCCGCCGGCTCCCCGCCGCGGGTCAGCGTGACATGGCCCCGCACCCCGCCGCGCGGATCGGCGGCGAGGTCGGAGAGATCCAGGCCGGCGTCCGCGACCACCACGTCGCAGGCGGTGCCGGGCAGAAGCGCGCGCAGGCCGCCGGCGGCGTCGGGCGCTTCCACCACCAGGGCGCCGTCGGTGTTGAGGTAGCGGGCAAGGAACCGCCGCTCCTCCGCGTCGGGGACCAGAAGCAGGACCGACAGGCCGCCGAGCGGCAGGGCCGGCCCGGCGGCCTCCGCCGCCTCGGCGTCGGAGGCGAGGCCGGCGGCGAAGGTGAACCAGAAGGTGGCGCCCTGCCCCGACTCGCTCGACACGCCGATGGCCCCGCCCATCAGCTCGGCCAGGCGGCGGGAGATGGACAGGCCGAGCCCGGTGCCCCCGAAGCGCCGTGTGGTCGATGCCTCGGCCTGGGTGAAGGGGCGGAACAGCCGTTCCTGGGCGTCGCGCGAGATGCCGATGCCGGTGTCGGTGACGGCGATGCGGATGGTCGCCCGGCCGTCCTCGAAGCGGGCCAGCTCGGCGCGGATGGTGACCGACCCGGAGGACGTGAACTTGACCGCGTTGCCGGCGATGTTGAACAGCACCTGGCGGATGCGCACCGGGTCGCCCATGACCACCGCCGGCAGGTCGGGATCGACGAAGGTGACGAGGGCCAGATCCTTGGCGCGCGCGCTGGGGGCCAGCGTCTCGGCCACCCCCTCGACCACCGCCGGCAGCGACACCGGCACCCGCTCCAGGTCGAGCCGGCCGGCCTCGATCTTCGAGAAGTCGAGGATGTCGTTGATGATGGTCAGCAGGGCGCCCGCCGAATCGCGCACCACCGCGACCAGCTCGCGCTGCTCGGCCGACAGCGGCGTGAAGCCCAGCAGCTCCAGCATGCCCTGGACGCCGTTCATGGGCGTGCGGATCTCGTGGCTCATGGTCGCCAGGAACAGCGACTTGGCCTGGTTGGCCGCCTCCGCCTCGGCGCGGGCGGCCTCCGCCGCCTCGGTGGCGGCGACCAGCTCGCGGGTGCGCTCGGCCACCTGATTCTCCAGGTTCCGGTTGAGCGCGGTCAGCTCCTCGTAGAGGTGCACGTTGTCGAAGCCGACCGCGACCTTGGAGCAGAAGACCTCCAGCAGCCTCCGCTCGTCCTCGGTCAGCGGACGCCGGTGGTCGAGGTAGAAGATGGTGTCGTGGTGCCGCGAGGTGGAGCGGAAGACGAGGACGCTGTGGGTGCGTTCGTAGCGGTTGCGCCGGTCGTCGAGCGCCTGGGCGACGGCCTCGGCGGCCCCGGCCGGCAGGGCCGCGCGCACCGGCTTGCCCTCGGTCCCGGCGTAGAGCCCGCTGCCGCCCAGCACCAGCGGCTCGCGCGGGGCCGTCCCCTTGCCGCCGGACCACCGGCTGCACAGGGCGACGCCGCCGCAGGGCGGGCAGACGGCGTCGACCTGGGCGACCGAACCGGCGACGAACTCCGCCATGGTGCGCTTGTCGAGCAGGGCGGAGGAGGCGTCGAGGATGCGCTCCAGCCCCTGGCGGTGGTCCTCGATGGCGGTGATGTCCTGGTAGCCGCGCAGGGCCGCCACCACCGAGGTGAACAGCTTCTGGGCGGTCAGCTCGGTCTTCGACTTGTAGTCGTTGATGTCGTAGTTGAGGATGACGTCGCGCTCCGGCGCCTGGCCGGGCTGGCCGGTGCGCAGGATGATGCGGACGCGACGGTTGCTCAGCTCGCTGCGGATGAAGCGGACCAGCCGCAGGCCGGCGTCGTCGGACTCCATGACCACGTCGAGCAGGACCACGGCGATGGCCGGGTTCCGCTCCAGCACGGTGCGGGCCTCCGCCGCCGTGCCGGCGGACAGGAACTGGGCCGGGCGGCCTTCGAAGGTGAAGCCGCGCAGCACCATCTTGGTCGTGGCGTGGATGGCCGGGTCGTCGTCGACGATGAGGATGAGCCAGGGCTCGGCGGGCTCCGGAGCCGGGTCCTTCGCCGCGGCCGGCTCGGCGTCCGCCCCCGGCTCGTCGTCGGCGAACAGAAACTCGTCGCTCATCCAGCCCTCCGGGACGAATCGGCAGCCTTGCCCGCGCCGGGCGACCTCCCCCTTCGGGGCTCGCGCGGCGGGCGCGACGATAGCACAGCCGCCGTTCCCCTGAACAGCGCACCCCCGCCCGCAAGACCGCTCCGGCGCCGCTTGCGGAAAGGGTGGACCCGGGGGCCGGCCGCCGCCATGCTGGCCCGGACCGCTGCCCCAACCGCGTGCCCGCCATGACCGACCTGTTCGCCTGCGCCCACGACGCGGCCCCCATCATCTCGGCCCGGGATCCCGACGTGGGCGACCTGTTCCCGCCGGACTTCCACGACCTCTACGAGGTGCACAGCTACCGCAACGCCGCCCGCATCCTCGCCCACGCCTGCCGGGCCGAGTTCGACGAGATCATCGGCACGCTGATGGCCTTCCGCATCCGCACCGAGGAGATCGTCAGCTCCGGCGGCAACAAGTCCCAGATCGCCAAGAACATGGAGGCCATGCTCAACCCGTTGGGCTGGAACGAGACGCGAATCCAGGGCGACCTGTTCATCCGCAAGATCATCACGGTCCAGGAGCCCCGCCCGGCCGGCAGCCCGCGCCGCAGGGTGCCGGCGGCCCGCCAGCACGAGGCGCTCTACAAGGTCGAGCGCTTCATCGACGGCCACAAGATCGACTTCGTGAAGGGGCGGGTCGCCTTCGACATGGAGTGGAACAGCAAGGACCAGACCTTCGACCGCGACCTCTACGCGGCCAGGACCTTCTACGAGTGCGGCGTGGTCAGCGCCGGCGTCCTGCTGACCCGCAGCGCCGAGCTGGCGCCGCTGTTCCAGGACATCGCCCGGCGGGTCGAGATGAAGGACTTCCACAACAAGTACGGAGCCAGCACCACCTGGATGCCCAAGCTGCTCTACCGGCTGGACGCCGGGCGCGGCGGCGGCTGCCCGGTCCTCGTGCTGGGCATCCGGCCGCGGCTGGTGGTGGACTTCGAATCCTGGAGGCAGGCCCACCCCATCATCCGCCAGGCCCGCTTCGAGGTGACCGACACCGTGCCGGCGGAGGACACGGAGGCGTGACGCCGGCCGCCCCCCGGCGGCCCGCCCGATGCCCCGGCCGCCTGATGGACGCCATCATGCGCCGGCCGTTCAATCCGCGGAGGCGGCGCGGGCGGTGGCGGAGTTGTGGGCGTAGGTCTTCCAGGTCGGCTCGTAGCTGTCGTCCGCCTGGTTGCCCCAGACCGCCCATTTCGGCCGGGCGCCGCGGGCGAACATCTCCAGATAGGGGCCGGGGCTGCACGCCTCGATCAGGTCGTACTGCTCGTCGGGCTTGCGGCTGTGCTCGCGCTTGCGGGTGTTGAGGTAGTTCACCTGGGTCCGCCCCGGCGGCAGCGTGCGGGCGTTCTTGCCGCGCACCCCGAACAGGATCAGCTCGGTCACGTTGCGGAAGTAGAAGCCGACGCCGCGCCCGTCGGAGCCGCCGTCCTTGCGCACCTTGTGCCAGACGATGTTGGTTTTGTAGGTGAACCCCCAGGCGTTCATCACCCGCAAGCCTTCCGGCAGCAGGGCGTTGGGCACCCACAGATAGAGGTGCGCGGTCGGCTCGACGATGCCGGCCACCGGCAGCGCGCAGATCTCCCCCACCGTCATCGTGCCGTAGCGGGACAGGCGGTGGTGCTCCGGCGCCATCTTCCCCGTCCGGTTGAGGAAGCGCCAGGGAGGATCGGCCATGACGGTGGCGAAGCGCCGGCCGTTGGCGAAGGCCGCAAGGTCGCTTGCGGCATCCGGTGGCGCTCCCGGCGTCCTGGTCTCGCCCATCTCTCGGTGACTCTCTTTCGACTGCATGACCGGCGTCACTCCGCGCGGCTGCGCTGGTGGTGCCGCCAAACCTCGACGAACAGCTCCCGCGGTTCAAGCCCGCGCATGGCGGCGACCGCCTTGAGCTGTCATTTGATGTGGGTGGGGATGCGCACCTGCAACGGTTCCTCGACGAGACCCGCCGGGATACGGCCATAGGGACCGGCGACGGCGCGCATGCTTGCATGCATATCGGCGTACCGTCAAGGCGCCGCTCCGATCCGCCGCCGGCTCACCCACGCTCGCCCGCACCCCCCTCTTCGTCCACGCGGCAGAAGCGGCGCAGCCCGTCGAGGTCGGCGACCGAGACGGTCCCGCCCTGGGTCTCCACCCCCACGCCGCGCAGCTTGGCGAGCGCGCGGGAGAAGGTTTCCGGCTGCATGCCGAGGCGGCGCGCCACCAGCGCCTTGTCGAAGGGCAGCGCGAACACGGCGGAGCCCGGCCCCTCCGGGCAGAAGCGCAGCAGGAAGGAGCCGACCCGCTGCGGCGTGGGCTGAACCTGCAACTGCTCGATCTGCTGCACGAGATGGCGCAGGCGCAGCGACAGCGACCCCAGCATGGCGAAGGCGATCTGGTCGTCCTCGCGCAGGCAGCGGGCGAACCCCTCCGCCGTCAGCGTCATGACGCGGGAATCGGCCACCGCTTCGGCGCAGACCGGGAACCGGCCGCTGGCGAACATGGCGGCCTCGGCGAAGGTCTCGCCCGGGGCGATGACGTTCACCACCGCCTCCGCCCCGTCGCGGGTCAGCCGGTAGAGCTTCACCCAGCCGTCCAGCAGGACGAAGAAGCGGTCGGCCTCCTCGTCCTGGACGAACAGCGTGGTGCCGCGCGGAACGCTGCGCACCTGGGCGGTGCCGACCATCAGGGCCAGCGCATGGTCCGGCAGGCGCCCGAACAGCGGGTTCGAGCGCAATGTGGCCGTGTCCTGGGGCCGGATGCCCGGAAGATCGCTCCTCATTCCCCCTCCCCTGCGCCCCCGATGCCGCACACACGGCCCGCCCTGCCGTCCGGCCTTGCGGACAAACGGCCGCAAGGCGTCAACAGTTAGGCCGCGTCCTCCAGGCGGGGTCAAGAGCGCCGCGGCGGGGGTCCGGCCGATGGAGACCTTGCCGCCACCGTCCGAGTCGGCCAGCTTGGCCGGCGCCCGGCCAAGGCCCGCCGATCCCGCAGGCGCCATGCCGGTGCGGCGCCCCCACCGCGGGCATGGGGCAGCGCCGCGATTGGAGCGGATCGCGTGGAACCGGAATCGATCTGAAGCGTGAATCCGCACGCAGAACAAAGCCATGGGGTTTCGAGCGTTTCAGATGAAACGCACGAACCGTCAATCCCCGGACGGGTGCGGACCACGGCGCACCGGAGATGGTTCAGCGGACGCGCGGACGCGCGCAACCCCGGGGCGCCCCGC
>JAEZHQ010000520.1 GCA_023416455.1 Pseudomonadota bacterium
GCGCTGGCCCGCCTGGGCCAGCTTCTCGCGCGGGTGGCGCAGGGTGGCGGCCAGCTCGCCGACGCGGGTGCGGCGGCGTTCGATGAGGGCGCCGGCGGCCAGGACCAGCCGCTCCGCCCGGTCGTCCAGCCGCTGGGCGTGCCCCTCCAGCAGGGCGCGCGGGTCGCCCAGGCCGCGGCCCAGCCCCTCCACCCGGGTGCGCCGCTCGGCGACCATGCGGTTGGCGCAGCCGACCAGCCGGCGCTGGGCGTCCAGGATCTGGGCGAGCAACTCGGCGCGCACCGGCACCGCCATCTCGGCCGCGGCGGTCGGCGTGGGCGCGCGCAGGTCGGCGGCGAAGTCGATCAGCGTCGTGTCGGTCTCGTGCCCCACCGCCGAGATCAGCGGGATGCGGCTGGCCGCCGCGGCGCGCACCACGCTCTCCTCGTTGAAGGCCATCAGGTCCTCCAGCGAGCCGCCGCCGCGCGCCACGATCAGCAGGTCCGGCCGCGGCACCGGGCCGCCCGGGGCGATGCGGTTGAACCCTTCGATGGCGGCGCTGACCTGGGCGGCGGCGCTCTCGCCCTGCACGGCGACCGGCCACAGCAGGACGCGGCGCGGGAAGCGGTCGTTCAGCCGGTGCAGGATGTCGCGGATGACGGCGCCGGTGGGCGAGGTGATGACCCCGATGACCTCGGGCAGGAAGGGGATGCGCTTCTTGCGCGACGGCTCGAACAGCCCCTCGGCGGCGAGGCGCCGCTTGCGCTCCTCCAGCATCTTGAGCAGGGCGCCCTCGCCGGCCAGCTCCATCGATTCGATGACGAGCTGGTACTGCGAGCGGCCGGGGTAGGTCGTCATGCGCCCGGTGACGATGACCTCCAGCCCCTCCTCCGGCTGGACCGCCAGCTTGGACACGGTGCCGCGCCAGCACACCGCCTCGATCACCGCGCTGTCGTCCTTGAGCCGCAGGTAGCAATGGCCGGAGCTGTGCCGCTTGGGCTGCGAGATCTCGCCGCGCACCCGGACGAAGCCGAACTCCTCCTCGATCCGCCGCTTCAGGCGCCGGGCGAGGTCGCCGACCGAATATTCGGGCAGGTTGGAGCCGGGGCGAGGGTCGGCCGCGACCAGCGGGGTGGTATCCAGGTCTTGAGTCATGACCGCGCCATGATACAAGGCTTGGTGTCGGCAACAAGCGTGGAAGGACGGGGTGTCATGAAAGTCCTGGTGGTCGGGTCGGGTGGGCGCGAGCATGCGCTGTGCTGGGCCATTCAGAACTCGCCGCTGTGCGACCGGCTCTATTGCGCCCCCGGCAACGCCGGCATCGCCGGGGTCGCCGACTGCGTGCCCATCGCGGCCGATGATGTGGACGCCCTGGTCCGCTTTGCCAGTGACAACGCCGTCGACCTCGTCGTGGTCGGGCCGGAAGGGCCGCTGGTCCTCGGCTTGGTGGACCGGCTGGCCGCCGCCGGGATCAGGGCCTTCGGCCCCGCCGCCGCCGCCGCCGCGCTGGAAGGCTCCAAGGGCTTCATGAAGGATCTGCTGGCCAAGTACGGCGTGCCGACCGCCGCCTACGGCCGCTTCACCGACGCCGCGGCGGCCAAGGACTTCGTCCGCCGGACCGGCGCCCCCATCGTGGTCAAGGCCGACGGGCTGGCCGCCGGCAAGGGCGTGACCGTCGCCCGCAGCGAGGCGGAAGCCTTCACCGCCATCGACGAGGCCCTGGTCGAGGGGCGCTTCGGCGCCGCCGGCGCCGAGGTGGTGGTGGAGGAGTTCCTGGATGGCGAGGAGGTCAGCTTCTTCGCGCTGTGCGACGGCGAAACCGCGCTGCCGATGGCCTCGGCCCAGGACCACAAGGCGGTGGGCGACGGCGACACCGGCCCCAACACCGGCGGCATGGGCGCCTATTCGCCGGCCCCCATCCTGACGCCGGAGCTGGAGGCCCGCGTCATGCGCGAGATCGTCGAGCCGACGGTCCGCGGCATGGCCGCCGAGGGGCGCCCCTTCAAGGGCGTGCTGTTCGCCGGCCTGATGATCGTCCCCGGGCCGGACGGGCCGGTGCCCAAGACGCTGGAGTTCAACGTCCGCTTCGGCGACCCCGAATGCCAGACGCTGATGATGCGCCTGAAGTCCGACGTCCTGGCCGCGCTGGTCGCCGCCGCCGACGGCGTGCTGGGGAGCATCGACCTGCGCTGGCACGACGAGACGGCGCTGTGCGTCGTCATGGCCGCCCGCGGCTATCCCGGCGATTACGCCAAGGACACCGAGATCCGTGGCTTCGAGGCCGCCGCCGCGGTGGAGGGCGTGACCGTCTTCCACGCCGGCACCCGGCGCGCCTCCGACGGGCGGGTGCTGTCCAGCGGCGGGCGCGTGCTGGGGGTGACGGCGCTCGCCCCGACGGTGGCCGAGGCGCAGGCGCGCGCCTACCGGGCGGTCAACGCGCTCGACTGGCCGGACGGCTTCTGCCGCCGCGACATCGGCTGGCGCGCGGTCGGGCGCTGACGCCGGGCGGAGTGGACCCCCCGCCGGTTCAGCGACGGCCCTGGAAGAAGCTCCGCAGCAGGGCGCCGGCCCGCGTCTCGTCGAAGCCGCCGTAGACCTCCGGCGCGTGGTGGCAGGTCGGCTGCGCGTAGAAGCGCGGGCCATGCTCCACCCCGCCGCCCTTGGGGTCGTAGGCCCCGAAATAGACGCGCCGCAGCCGGGCGAAGCTGATCGCCGCCGCGCACAGCGCGCAGGGCTCCAGCGTCACGTAGAGGTCGCAGCCGGGCAGGCGCGGGCTGCCGCGCGCGGCGCAGGCCTGGCGGATCGCCAGCACCTCGGCGTGGGCGGTGGGGTCGGCCAGCTCCTCGGTCCGGTTGCCGGCGCGGCCGAGCAGGGCGCCGGTCGCCGCCTCGACCACCACGGCACCGACCGGCACCTCGCCGCGGGCTGCGGCGGCCTCGGCCTCCCGGAAGGCGATCTCCATGGGGGAGGGGGGATGCTGGGTCCGGCTCATTGGTGGAAGCCTGCCCGGCGGCGCGCGCCTGCGTCAAGCCGCGGGTTGCCGAAGCCGGCGGTTGGGGTCACGCTGGGTGGATCGCTGGCACCAACCCCGGAGGAGTCCCCCATGGAGAACCATGTCTACAAGAAGGTGGAGATCGTCGGCACCGCGGACACCTCCATCGACGACGCCATCCGCAACGGCGTGGAGCGCGCCGCCAAGACACTGAAGCATGTGGACTGGTTCGAGGTCGGCGAGATCCGGGGCAACGTGCGCGGCGGCCAGGTGGCCCAGTTCCAGGTGGTCATGAAGGTCGGCTTCCGCCTGGAGGAGTGATCCCGGCCGCCCATAGCCCGGCCCATGGCCCGGCCCGCGGGACGGCGCGCAAAAGGTGGGCGGCGGCCTGCGGGCGGGTTGCGGGCGGGGCGTGCAGGCCCTATGGTCCGTTCCCATGGACACCCCCGATTTCGAATCGAACGCGCCGGCCGACCCCGAGGTCGGCGAGCGCATCGCCAAGCGGCTGGCGCGCGCGGGCCTGTGCTCGCGCCGCGACGCCGAACGCTGGATCGCCGAGGGCCGCGTCGCGGTCAACGGCAAGACCCTGTCCGGCCCCGCCTGCGTGGTGCGGCCGGGTGACATCGTGCAGGTGGACGGCAAGGCCATCCCGGAACCCGAGCCCGCCCGCCTGTGGCGCTACCACAAACCGTCGGGCCTGGTCACCACCGCGCGCGACGAGAAGGGGCGTCCCACCGTCTTCGACCGGCTGCCGCCGGACATGCCGCGGGTGGTGTCCATCGGCCGCCTCGACCTCACCACCGAAGGGCTGCTGCTGCTGACCAACGACGGCGAGCTGGCCCGCTTCCTGGAGCTGCCGGCCACCGGCTGGACGCGCCGCTACCGCGTGCGGGTCTTCGGCGAGGTGGACGAGAAGAAGCTGGCCGGGCTGGAGCGCGGCCCGACCATCGAGGGCGTGACCTACGGCCCGATCGAGGCGGTGCTGGACCGCATCCAGGGCCGCAACGCCTGGCTCACGGTCAGCCTGAAGGAAGGCAAGAACCGCGAGATCCGCAAGGTCATGGAGTCGCTCGACCTCCAGGTCAACCGGCTGATCCGCGTCGCCTACGGTCCCTTCCAGCTCGGCAAGCTGGAGGAGGGCGCCGTCGAGGAGGTGCCCAAGCGGGTGGTGCGCGAGCAGGTCTCCCGCTTCTTCACCGGCGCCGGCCCCGCCGAGGAGCCGAAGGGGAAGGCCAAGGCCAGGACGGCGGCCGCCCGCGCCGCCGCGCCGGCGGAGGAGCCGGCGTCCGCCGGCGCCAAGCCCCTGCCGGCCAAGGCCGCCAAGCCGCGCGACGCCAAGGCCGGCTGGGCCAAGGCCGGCGAGCCCAAGGGGCCGCCTTCCCGCCGCGGCCCGGCCCGGCCCGCCAACGCGGGCCATGGTTCGAAGCCCGCCAACGCGGGCCATGGTGCGAAGCCCGCCAGCGCGGGCCATGGTTCGAAGCCCGCCAGCGCGGGCCATGCCACGAAGCCTGCCAGCGCGGGCCATGGTTCAAAGCCCGCGACCGCGGGGCATGGTTCGAAGCCCGCCAGCGCGGGCCATGGCGCCAGGGCCGGCGCGCCGGCGGCGGCCAAGGCCGGGCGGGGCAAGCCCGGCGGCCCGAAACCGCAGGGTCCCAAGCCGCAGGGGCCGAAGCCGCGCGGCCCCGGAC
>JAEZHQ010000558.1 GCA_023416455.1 Pseudomonadota bacterium
GGTTTCGGCCGCATCGCCGAGCCGCGGGCGCCGGGCAGCCTGTCCGACCGGCTGGGCTTCGACGTGTTCGTGGCGGCGCGCGGCGGCGTGGCGCCGCTGGCCGTGGCAACGTTGGCCGACGATGGGCTGGCCGCCCGCCTGCACGACCATCTGGCGCAACGCCTGCCCTCCTACATGGTGCCGCAGAGCATCGTCGCGCTGTCCGCGCTGCCGCTCAGCGCCAACGGCAAGGTGGACCGCGGCGCGCTCGGGGCGCCGGAACCGCGCGCCGGCGCCCGGCCGGGGACCGCGCTGAGCGCGCTGGAGCGCGGCGTGGCCGAGGTCGTGGCCGAGCTGCTGGGCCAGGACGACCCCGATCCCGACCGCTCGCTGTTCGACCTCGGGGCGACGTCGCTCACTCTGGTCGCGCTGCAACGGCGGCTCAGCGAGCGGTTCGGCCGCGTGGTCGGGCTGCAAGCGCTGTTCGAGCGCCCGGACCTGCGCAGCGTGGCGCGGGAGCTGGCCGGCGCGCGGGCCGGCACGGGGGCGCTGGTCGGGTTCGACGCGCGCCGCCGGACGGACGATGCGCGGCCCCGGCTGGTGATGATGCCCGGCGTCTTCGCCCTGCCCTTCTACCTGCGCGACCTCGCCGCCGCGGTGGCGGAGGAGGTGGCGATGGTGTCGGTCCAGCTTCCCGGCCTGTTCGGCGACGAGACTCCGCTCGACACGGTGGAGGCCCAGGCGGAGTACGTGCTGCGCGAGCTGCGCCGCGTCCAGCCGCAAGGCCCCTACCGGATCGGCGGCCATTCCTACGGCGGCTGCATCGCCCTGGAGGTCGCCCGCCGCCTGCGCGACGCCGGGGAGGAGGTGCCGCTCCTGGTGCTGGGCGACACGGTGCGCACGCGCACCGCGCTCGGCGCGTTCCAGACCGACGACATCGCCTGCACGGCGCTCGCCCGCGGCCTCTACGCGCTCTACGGGGCGAGCATCCCGCTGACCCTGGAGGAGCTGGAGGCGATGGAGCCGCGGGCGCGGCTCGACCGCGCGGTGGCGGCGATGGCCGAGGCCGGCGCCCTCGGCCCGTTCGCGCTGCCCATCGAGCGGATGATCGCCATGTTCAAGGCCAACCTGCGCGCCTTGGGCGCCTACCGCCCCGCCCCCATCCCGGGCGACGTGACGCTGATCCGCACCGAGGGCGGCTTCCCCGCCGAGTTCCTGGACCACGAGCCGGACGATTCGATCCGCGACCCGGCCCTCGGCTGGACCGGCCTCGTGCGCGGGCGCCTCGACGTGCGGATGGTGGCGGGCGACCACCTGTCGCTCCTGGACGCCGCCAACCTGCCGGCCATGGCGGCGCTGCTGAAGGCGCTGGTGCGGGACGCGGGCGGCGGGGCGTCGTGACTCGGGGCGCCGATCCAGGAACCGCCGCGACGAACGCGGCCGACGACGGCCGTCCGCGCACCACTCCCTGGGACACAGCCCCGGAACGACGTTGCCGTCCTGGACGGCGATGTCCTGGCGGTGGGCACTTTACGCCTCAGGACGGCCCCAGCGCTTCGTCAAGCAACAGCCGTGAATCGTTGGCGAACGGATTGACGATGGTCACTCCGCCCAGCGTCCGGCCCGCCTGACCATCCTCCGACAGAAGAAGCCGGCAACCGTGACGCTTTGCCGTCGCCCAGATCATGGCATCCCAGAAGGACCAACCATGATGGGTGACCGCGTCCATGGCGTCCACCAGACAGACGTCGTCGGCGGCGACCACCGGCAGCGTGTCGCGCCACTGCTGGACGATGTCTGCCGCGCGGGCTGGCTGGACGCCATGCTTGGCGCTGGTGAGGGTGCGGAAGAGTTCCGCGAGGGACTGGAGCGTCAGCACGCAATTCCGGCCAGGAAGACGATGGATCAACGCAACGGCCTGCCGGTGACGATCGCCGGCGGACCGATCGACCGCGTAGACCAGAACGTTGGTATCGAGCGTGAAGCGCATGCGTTCACCGATCATACAGGGCGTCACGGTCGAACCGCTCGCCGCCGAGGTCCACGCCCTCCTCCAGCGTCTGGAACAGGCGGCTCCAGGCCAGGCCGCCGTCGGCTTTCGCGACGGCTCGGTCATAGGGCACGAGCTGCGCCACGGGCTGTCCGCGCTTGGTGATGATCACGGCCTGCCCGCTGATGGCCTGCCCGAGGATCTCCGAGAATTGCCGGTTGGCGTCGGCCGCGGATACGGTGCGGGGCATCTCGGCTTCCCTGTAGTGATGTCACTGCAATAGGGACGCGGCTGATTACCGTCAATGGGAAGGTAGTGTATTCACTACCTCGGGCGGGGTTGGTTCGACCTTCAGGACTCTTGAGCGGGTGCGACAAGCCGACACCGGAGGCCGACGGTGGACAGCCCCCGGACGTGCAGGTTTCCAGCAAGCCCCCGCAAAGCACCGGCTTCAAATCGATTCCGGTCCTACGCGATCCCCTTCAGGCCCGCTTCCACCGCGGCGGTCAGCTCGCCGACGTTCTTGGCCGTGTAGGCGGCGATCTTCGGGATTTGGATCCCGAAGTCGCGCTCGATGGCGTTGATGATCATCAGGTGCGCCAGGGAGTCCCAGACCGGCAGCGTCGCCGCGCAGGTGCCGGCGTCGATCTCGTCGCGCTCCACCTCCAGGGTTGCCGCCACCGCCGCGCAGACCCGCTCGAACACCGTTCCGTTCCCGGCCATCCGCTTCCCCTCTCCACGATCCGTCAAAAATACTGGTAGATGAGCACCGGCACCGGCGCGCCCGTGCCGACGAGCCAGACCGCCGTCGCCGCCGCCAGAAGCGCCGGCCCGGCCGCCCGGAGCGGACC
>JAEZHQ010000565.1 GCA_023416455.1 Pseudomonadota bacterium
AGTCCCATCTCGGCAACCAGGTGGCCGTGCGTGCCCCTGACGAGCTGGGTGCGGCGCTGGACGCGCTGGGGCGCGAGGGGCGCAAGGTGATGGCGGACCCGGCCTCCACCTCCGCCTGGATCTTCGATCGGCTGCATCTGGCCGGCGCGAAGCTGGAACGCGACCCCGACCCCTGCGCCCTGCCCAAGGCCTGCAAGAACGAGGTGGAGCTGGCCGGCGCCCGCGCCGCCCACGCCCGCGACGGCGCCGCCCTCGTCCGCTTCCTGCACTGGCTGTCCGTCGCCGCCCCGGCGGGCGGCGTCACCGAGACCGAGGCCGCCGAACGCCTGCTGGCGTTCCGCCGCGGCGGCCGGCATTTCCGCGGGCTCAGCTTCGAGACCATCGCCGGGGCCGGGCCGAACGGCGCCATCGTCCATTACCGCGTCACGGAGCGGACCAACCGCCCGCTGGAGCCGGGCAGCCTGTTCCTTCTGGACAGCGGCGCCCAGTATCTCGACGGCACCACCGACGTCACCCGCACCGTCGCCATCGGCACGCCGTCGCCGGAGATGCGCGAGCGCTTCACCCTGGTGCTGAAGGGGCACATCGCCGTCGCCACCGCCCGTTTCCCGCAAGGCACCACCGGCTCGCAGCTCGACGCGCTGGCCCGCCTGCCGCTGTGGAAGGCGGGACTCGACTACGACCACGGCACCGGCCATGGGGTGGGCAGCTTCCTGTCGGTGCATGAGGGGCCGCAGCGGATCTCCAAGGCGCCCAACACGGTGGCCCTGCTGCCCGGGATGATCCTTTCCAACGAGCCCGGCTGCTACAAGGCCGGCGCCTACGGCATCCGCATCGAGAATCTGGTGGCGGTGCAACCGCTGGAGATGCCCACGGCCGAGCGGCCGATGCTCGGCTTCGAGGTTCTGACCCTCGCCCCCATCGACCGCAGCCTGATCGAGCCCGCCCTGCTGTCGCCGGAGGAGGCCGCCTGGATCGACGGATACCATTTCCGCGTGCGTGATGCCCTGTCTTCACAGCTTGATGGGGAGGCAGCGGCGTGGCTTGCCCGGGCGACGGCGGCCATCGCACCCTGATGCCGCCACCATGGGCGGCCGACGGAATGTCGCGCCCGCGGCGGCGTGCGGCGGCAAAACATTCCGTGCGTTCGGGCGTAAAATCTGGCAAGGTCCGCAACCGGCACACAGGCCCGAACCAAAGGCTTGACCGATAAGGTCGATCCATTGTGACCCTCCGGTGACGGGAACGGGCGCGTGCGGCGCGGTAACCTGAAATTTACGGGCCTGCTCCACTGTGTCGGTGAGGGATGACTTTTTGACGGACTTAGGGCATCAGAGTCGGGATCAGACCTCGACGCCGGCGCCAGCGGGATTGCGCCGGGCGAGCTGAAAGCCGGGCCGGGGCCTAGCAACGGAAGAATGCGGAGACGCCTAGATGAAGATCCTCGTCGTCGATGACTACGCAACCATGCGGCGCATCGTGCGGAACCTCCTGACTCAGATCGGCTACACCGACATCGACGAAGCCGGCGACGGCGTCTCGGCTCTGGCGAAGCTGCGCGAGAGCAAGTTCGGCCTCATCATCTCCGACTGGAACATGGAGCCGATGACCGGCCTGCAACTCCTCAAGGAGATCCGCGCCGACGCCAAGCTCGCCTCCATCCCGTTCATCATGGTCACCGCCGAAAGCAAGACCGAGAACGTGATCGCCGCCAAGCAGGCCGGGGTGAACAACTACATCGTGAAGCCGTTCAACGCCGACACGCTGAAGCAGAAGATCCAGGCGGTCATCGGCGGCTGACGCGGAGATCCGTCCGCCATGGACCGCGGCCCCCCGCCGCGGCGGTGGCCAAGGTCCGGCCGGCGCATCAGGCCGGACAAGCCTCCGGCTGGCGAACGGGGTCCTGTGGAGTCCATATCGAACGGACGTTTGCTTTAAAGGAGCGGGCGATTGGACCAGCTTCCGCAGCTCTCCGAGGAAGAGTTCGAGCAGATCGAGGAAGCGATCGCCCGAACCTCCAAGGGGCGCGCCTTCCTGCGCCGCTTTCACCGCCGGGCCATGGGAGCCGCGACGGAGGAGGTTCGCGCGATGCTCGTGGAGTTCCGCAACTCCTGGCACAGGCAGAACCAGGCGGTGGAAGCGGCCCAGCATGTGGAAGTGCTGCGGCGCGAGCTGATGGAGATGGCCGCCTCCATTGAGCAGGCGCGGCGCGAGGTCGCAGCGCTGCGCCCCCCCGACGGGGCCAGCGACAAGATCCTGTCCGCGACCAACGAGCTGGACGCCATCGTCATCTCGACCGAGCGCGCCTCCTTCGAGATCCTGAACGCCGCCGAGCGGCTGATGGACCTTTCGGGCAAGCTGCGGGCCGAGGGCGCCGACCCCGGGCTGTGCGCGGAGATCGAGGGGGAGGTGACCAACATCTTCACCGCCTGCTCCTTCCAGGATCTCACCGGTCAGCGCACCAGCAAGGTGGTGAACGCGCTCCGCTACATCGAGCAGCGCGTCAACGCCATGATCGGCATCTGGGGGGTCGACGGGCTGGAGAATTTGGCCGCCCACCACGAGTCCACCGACAAGCGCCCGGACGCCCATCTGCTGAACGGCCCCCAGCTCGACGGCCACGGCGTCAGCCAGGCCGATGTGGACAGCATGTTCGACAGTCCCGTTC
>JAEZHQ010000071.1 GCA_023416455.1 Pseudomonadota bacterium
GCGCGAGGCCGTGCGCCGGCTGCTCCGCGGCCTGGCCGTTCCGCGGCCTCAGCCCGCGGCCGACGCGGCGTATCCGCAGGCGGCGAGCGCGGCCAGCATGTGATCCGGCACCGGGGCGGTGACGCAGACCGGCGGGCGCGACGGGTAGAGGGGCAGGGTGACGGCGCGGGAATGCAGGTGCAGCGGCCGGTCGGCCGGCCCGCCGTACTGCGGGTCGCCGAGCAGCGGGCAGCCCAGCGCCGTCGCGCAATGCACGCGGATCTGGTGGGTGCGCCCGGTGTGCGGGGTCAGCTCCAGCCAGGTCAGGCCGTCGCTCCGCCCCAGGACGGCGTAGTCGGTGACGGCGGCCTGGGCGTCGGCGTCGCCCTCACCGGCGGCCACGATGCGCCAGCCTCCGGTGCGGTTGGAGCGCTTCGCCAGCGGCAGCTCGATGCGCCCGCGCTCCGCCGGCGGGGTGCCGGCGACGACCGCCCAGTAGGTCTTGCCGACCCTGCCTTCCTGGAACAGCTTGCCGAGCCGGCGCAGGGCCTTGGGGTGCCGCCCGAGGATCAGGCAGCCGGAGGTGTCGCGGTCGAGCCGGTGCGCCAGCCCCGGCGGCTTGGGAAAGCCGAAGCGCAGGGCGTCGAAATGGCGCTCCAGGTTCGGCCCGCCGCCGGGTCCGGCGTGGACCGGCAGCCCGGCCGGCTTGTCGATGACGAGCATCAGGCCGTCGCGATAGAGAACGCGGGCCTGGATCTGTTCGGGGGTCATGGCGCCTTCGTCGGTGGTCGGCCGGGCGGGGCGGGGATCAATCCTCCTCGTCCTCATCATCCTCCGCCGCCGGGGCGGCGTCGGCCGCCAGCAGATCGGGGCGGACGGCGGCCAGCGACAGGAGGACGGCGCGGACGGTCGCCGGCGCGTGGGCGTCGCCGGCGACCGCGGCCACCAGCGCGTCGCTGACCGCGGGCGGGGCCGGAACGCGCCGGCGCATGGCGCGGATCTCCTTCTCGATGGCCTTGCGCTCCTCCGCCACCTCGTTGGCGTAGTGGGTCCGATGGCGCATGGAGAAGTCGTGCAGCCGCCGGTTCACCACCACCTCGGCGGCGAACAGGGCGCGGCGCTGGGCCTCGGCGATCTTGGCGGCGAGGGTCTCGGGCATGGCGGGCGGCCTCCTTGCCGGTGAGAGGCGGTGTTGCCGGCGTTGCCGGCGTTGCCGGCTTGCCGGTGGGCTGGCGTTGCCGGAGGGTGCCCCTCCCCCGCGCCGCGGCGGGGGAGGGGGCGGACGGGTCAGGGCAGCTTCAGCTCCTTGAAGAAGTCGTTGCCCTTGTCGTCCACGATGATGAAGGCCGGGAAGTCCTCGACCTCGATGCGCCAGATGGCCTCCATGCCGAGTTCGGGATACTCGACCACCTCGACCTTCTTGATGCAGTCCTGGGCGAGGCGGGCGGCGGCGCCGCCGATGGAGCCGAGGTAGAAGCCGCCGTGCTTCTGGCAGGCCGCGGTCACCTCGGGGCTGCGGTTGCCCTTGGCCAGCATGACCATGGAGCCGCCCGCGGCCTGGAACTGGTCGACGAAGCTGTCCATGCGGCCGGCGGTGGTCGGGCCGAAGGATCCCGAGGCGTAGCCTTCCGGCGTCTTGGCCGGGCCGGCGTAGTAGATCGGGTGGTTCTTGAAATAGTCGGGCAGGCCCTCGCCGGCGTCCAGCCGCGCCCGCAGCTTGGCGTGGGCGAGGTCGCGGGCGACGATCAGCGGACCGCTCAGCGACAGCCGCGTGCGCGTCGGGTAGCGCGTCAGCGTGGCCAGGATCGCGCTCATCGGCTGGTTCAGGTCGATCTTCACCACCTCGCCGGCGAGCTGGTCGTCGGTGATCTCCGGCAGGTACTGGGCGGGATCGGTCTCCAGCTGCTCCAGGTAGATGCCGTCCCGGGTGATCTTGCCGACCGCCTGGCGGTCGGCCGAGCAGGACACGCCGATGCCGATCGGCATGGAGGCGCCGTGGCGCGGCAGGCGGATGACGCGGACGTCGTGGCAGAAATACTTGCCGCCGAACTGGGCGCCGATGCCCATGGTCTGGGTCAGCTTGTGGACCTCGGCCTCCATGGCGAGGTCGCGGAAGGCGTGCGCGTCCTCGCCGCCGGCGGTCGGCAGGTTGTCGAGGTAGCGGGCCGAGGCCAGCTTCACCGTCTTCAGGTTCTGCTCCGCCGACAGGCCGCCGATGACGATGGCGAGGTGGTAGGGCGGGCAGGCCGAGGTGCCGAGGTAGCGGATCTTGTCCTCAAGGAACTTCAGCAGCCGGTCCGGCGCCAGCACCGACGGCGTGGCCTGGTGCAGGAAGGTCTTGTTGGCCGAGCCGCCGCCCTTGGCCATGAACAGGAACTTGTAGGCGTCCTCGCCCTCCGCGTAGATCTCGATCTGGCCCGGCAGGTTGTTGCGGGTGTTCTTCTCCTCGTACATCGACAGCGGGGCGAGCTGGCTGTAGCGCAGGTTGCGCTTCAGGTAGGCGTCGCGCGCACCCTCGGACAGCGCGGCCTCGTCACCGCCCTTGGTGAAGACGCGGCGGCCCTTCTTGCCCATGATGATGGCGGTGCCGGTGTCCTGGCACATGGGCAGCGTGCCGGCCGCCGCGATGTTGGCGTTCTTCAGCAGGTCGAGCGCCACGAACTTGTCGTTCGGCGAGGCTTCGGGATCGTCGAGGATGGCCCGGATCTGGCGCAGGTGGCCGGGGCGCAGCAGGTGGTTGATGTCGGCAAAGGCCGCCTCGGCGAGAAGGCGCAGGCCCTCCGGCTCCACCTTCAGGACCGGCTCACCGTCAAAATCGACGACCGAGACATGGTCCGAGGTGAGCTTGCGGTAGGGCGTGTCGTCCTTCTCCAGCGGAAACAGGGTGGCCTGTCCGCGGGCGAGGCTGGTGTCGTCGGGCATTGGGGCGCATCCTTCCTGAACGGTCCGCGGCAGCCGGCGCCCAGGCGGCGTCACATGCGGACGAGGTCCGATGGCGCGCAAAGGGTGCCGGGCCGTGCTCGGGCATCGTTATACACCGCCCGGCCCAAGGCACAACGGTCGCGGACGCCCTGCGGCGACGTGGTTCCGCAGCGCGGCGTCGCGCGGGGCGGGGCGGTCACGCCGCCGCCCGGATCGCCCCGCCGTCCTTCGCCGCCGCCGCGGCGGGCTCGGCCGGGGCGCCCGCCCATTCGGTGTGGGCGGGGATCTCCTCCCCTTTCATCACCAGCGTCAGCGGGCCGAGCCGGGCGAAGTCGCCGACCCGGGCGTCGTAGAGCACCGTGGAGCCGGCGCCGATGGTGACGCCGTTCCCCACGACGACGCGGCCGACCTTCATGAGCCGGTCCTCGTAGAGGTGGGTTTGCAGCGCCGACAGCGCGTTGACCGCCGCGTGGTCGCCGACCGCCACGCAGTCGAACTCGGTGATGTCGGTGCTGTCCATGAACACCCCCTCGCCGAAGCGCGCGCCGAACAGGCGCAGAACCCAGGGCAGCATGGGCGTGCCGCGCAGGTGGTCGAGCAGCACCTTGCCCGCAAGGCCCCAGTAGAGCACGGCGACGGCCTCGGTCTTCATGGCCCACCAGGACCACATGGGCTTCATGGTCGGGGTGTAGCGGCCCATCAGCAGCCATTTCACCAGGATGACCACCGCCACCATGGCGACGGGGATGGCCACTCCGGCGGCGACGAAGAGCGGCAGGAAGACCGTGTAGTCCCCGGCCAGGACCGAGGGGGCCAGGATCTCCACCGCCAGCGTGCCGAAGGTGATGAACAGGGTGGTCGGCAGGGCCAGGCTGACGGCCTCGAACAGGGCGCGGCCGAGGCGCCGCGCCCGCGACGGCTCGTAGGTCCAGGCGGCGGACACCCCGTCGAAGGTCTGGCGCACCGGCAGCCGGATCGGCGGGCTGCCGAACCAGGTGCCGCCGGGCGCCATCTCGGCCTCGGCCGGCGGCTTGGACTTGATGCCGATCAGCGACCCCGCCGGGATGGCGGTGCCGGCCGGCACCACAGCGTCGTTGCCGACGAAGACCCGCGGCCCGGTGGCGACCGGCTTCAGGATCATCCAGCCGCGCCGGATCTCCTCGTCGCCCAGGACCACCTCGTCGGCGATGAAGCACTTCTCGCCGATGTCCACCAGGTCGTAGCGTCCGGCGAGGTTGGTCGAGATCTCGGCGTCGCGGCCGATGCGCGCGCCCATCAGCCGGTACCAGGCCCGCATGTAGACGGTGGCGTAGAGCGAGCTGAGGGTTTCCAGCATCAGCTCGGTGGACAGCGCCACCATCCATTTGCGCAGGTAGAAGCCGCCATGGACCGAATAGGTGCCGGGGGTGACCCGCGGCAGCACGATCCAGCGCACCGCGGCGACCATCAGCACCGTCGCCGCCACCAGCGCCATGGCCGTCGGCCAGGCGATCACCGGCAGGGCGTAGAGATAGGCCGGGCCGAGGGCGTTGCCCAGCGCCTCTTCCAGATGGTCGAACAGGTAGAAGGCGGGGAAGATCGGCATCAGCGTGAGCGGCGGCAGGGCCAGCAGCATCGCCGTGTGGGCCAGCGCGTTCAGCCCGCGGCGCAGCGCCCCGGCCTCCGCCGGGGCGGGCAGGGCCTCGCGGGCGACGCTTCCGGTGCGCCGGGCGGGCGAGCCGTCCCAGATGTCCCCGGTGCCGGTGCGTGCGCCGGCGGGCAGCGCGGTCAGGTCGGCCAGCTCGCTGCCGGCGCCGACCACGGCGTCCTGCCCGATGACGCAGGAGGTGCCGACCTGGGCGTCCTCGCCGATGGTCACCGTGCCGATCACCAGCTCGTTGCCGATGACCTCGGCGTTGGCCAGCTTGACCTTGCCGCCGATCGACGCCCCCTTGCCGATGGCGACGAGGTCGAGGGCGCCGGACTCGATGTCCCCGATCAGCGCGTCCGCCCCCACCCGGGCGCCGAATGCCCGCAGCAGGACCCGCATCACCGGGGAGCCCTGGAACCATTTCAGGTGGACCAGGCTGACGAAGCGCTGGACCAGCCACCAGCGGTAGTAATAGCTGCCCCACAGCGGGTAACGGCCGGGCTTCGTCCGCCCGATGATCAGCCACTTGGCGGCGATGGCGATCAGCACCGTCGCCACGTTGATCACCATGTAGACGCCGAGCAGCGTGGCGACCTCCTGGAGGAAGGTCGCGTCCTCGCCCGACAGCAGCATGTAGCTGACGAACACGCCCAGCCACTGCGCCGTCATCAGGGCCAGGATCAGCGGCAGGGCGGCGGCCTGCGCCGCCCCGCACAAAAAGCGGCGCAGCCGCGGCGCCGGGGTGAAGGAGAGATCCCCGCGGTCCGCGGTTCCGTCCCGGCCCTCCACCGGCGCCTGCGGCGCGCGGGCGTCGAGGGCGGCGGCCATGGCGCGCAGGCTCCGCGCGCCGTAGACGTCCTGGAGCGTGAGCCCGCCGAGCGGACGGCCCTCGCGAAGCGCCGACACGAAGCGGGCGGCCAGCAGCGAATGCCCGCCGAGATCCAGGAAGAAGTCGGCCTCCAGCGGAATCTCCTGGCCGGGAAAGACGCGCCGGGCCGCGTCCAGCAGGGCGGCCTCGGTGGGCGTGCGCGGCTCCTCCCCGGCCCCGCCGGGGGCGTCGTCGCCGCCGAGGGGAACGGCCTGGAGCGCCTTGCGGTCGGCCTTGCCCGAGGCAAGGCGGGGCAGCCCCTCCACGATCTCGAAACGCGCCGGCACCATGTAGGCGGGCAGCCGCTCGCGCAGCCGTTCGCGCAGTGCCGCCCGCTCCGGCACGGCGCCGGGCTGCGGGACCAGAAAGGCGACCAGACGGTCGATCCCGTCGTCCTGGCGAAGCACCACCGCCGCCTGGGCCACGCCGGGGAGTTCGGTCAGCGCCGCCTCGACCTCGCCCAGCTCCAGGCGGAAGCCGCGGATCTTCACCTGGTCGTCGATGCGGCCGTGGAACAGAAGGTTGCCGCGCTCGTCCAGGCTGACCGCATCGCCGGAGCGGTAGAGCCACGGATCGGGTCCCGCGCCGTCGGCGAGGAAGGGGTTGGCGATGAACGCCCGCGCGCTCAGCTCCGGCCGGCCGAGATAGCCGCGGGCCACGCCGGGGCCGCCGATCAGCAGCTCCCCCTGGACGCCCGGGGGCACCGGGCGCAGATCCGCATCGACCACATAGGCGGTGCCGTTGGGGAGCGGCCGGCCGATGGTGACCGGCTCGCCGGGGTGCAGCTCCGCCACCGTGGCCACCACCGTCGTCTCGGTCGGGCCGTAGCTGTTGAAGACGGACCGGCCGGGCCGGCACCAGCGCGCCGCAACGGCGGGCGGGCAGGTCTCGCCGCCCAGGATGATGACGCGCAGGCTCGGAACATCCCGGGGCAGCAGGGCCAGCAGCGTCGGCACGGTGTCCAGCACGGTGACGCCGGCCTCCTCCATCCGGTCGGCCAGCCGGTCGGTCTCGTCCAGCACCCGCCGGCTCGCCACCCACAGGGTGGCCCCGACCAGATAGGGGATGAAGATTTCCTCCAGCGACAGGTCGAAGGCCACCGACGCACCCTGGAACACCACGTCCTCGGCGGTCAGGCCGTAGACCGTGTTGGCCGCGCGCAGATAGTGGCAGATGTTGCGGTGGCTGATGGCGATGCCCTTGGGGCGGCCGGTCGATCCCGAGGTGTGGATGACGTAGGCCGGGTCGTCCGGCGTGACCCCGTCGGCCCGCAGATCGGGAGCGCCGGCGTCGGTCGAGGCCAGCTCCTCCAGGCGCAGCGCCGCCACCGGCCCCGCGGTGGCGAGCCCGGCCGCCGCAGCGCCGGTGGCCGCGTCCACCAGGACGGCGGGGGCCGCGCAATCGGCGAGGCTGGCGGCCACCCGGTCGGCGGGGGCGTCGGCGTCGAAGGGGACATAGGCGGCGCCGGCCTTCAGAATGCCGAGAAGGGCGACATGGAGGCCGAGCGAGCGCGCCATCCACAGCCCGACCAGCGCCCCGCGGCCGATGCCGCGGGCGCGCAGCGCGTTGGCGACCCGGTTGGCGCGTGCCTCCAGCTCGGCGTAGGACAGCCGCTCACCCTCGGCGACGATGGCGGTGCGGCCGGGGGCACGGGCGGCGGTTGCTGCGACGATGTCCGGCAGCAGCTCGTCCCGCAGCAGGGTCGGATCGGCTGGGCCGGCGAGGGCGGCGGCCGGCGCCCGGGACGGGTGGGAAAGCGGATGCCGGGCCTGGACGGGGGGCTCCGCGCTGAGCAGGGTCACGCTTCGTCAACCTTCATCAAATGGCCCAAGCGCGACGGCATCCTCGTGGCTCCAGGGGCAGGGAGGCGGGGGGCTCGGCTGAAGGCGGTTCGCCGCCGCGCGTCCGTACCTGGGTCGTTCTTGCCAAGGAATGGGTTCATTCCGGTTCAGGACACGGTCAGGGCAGGGCTGGCGGAACGTGGCTATGGTGCGGTCAGCCGAAGAGGCGTTCCAGTGAAAAGAATGTCATCTTCCGTTGTCTCGAAGATTCCTCAAAGGCGATTATTGCCGGAATCGCCGGCCCGGCAAGCTGGCGGATGGTCACGGCCGGTGTTCCGGCCGTTCGGCGGCGTGGCCCGGCCGAACGGACGGGCCGGGATAGGCCGCCGTTCCGGCCGCGGCCGGCGGGCGACGCAAAAAACGTTGGCCACCGAAAAAAGCTGTTGCGCGCCTCCGGGGAGGGCGCCTATAAAGCGCCTCCCGACGCGACGGCCGCCGACAAGGACGCCGGCGGGTCGGACGCAGCAGGCCAGCCAGACAGGCTCAACCGACATTCCGGACCCGGCGGTCCGCTCCCGAGGAGGGGGCAGGCGCGGGGTCCTACGGTTCGAGCGGGCGGACCCGCGGTTTCT
>JAEZHQ010000091.1 GCA_023416455.1 Pseudomonadota bacterium
GGCCAGTCGCGCCCCGCCGCCCAGCCGTTGTCGACCAGCAGCAGCAGCGGCCCGCCGCCGGGCAGGGCGGCGCGCGGGTTGAGCAGCGGCCCGGCGAGGGCCAGGATGACCAGGGCGGCGACCAGCAGGCGCAGGATCAGCAGCCACAGCGGCGTGCGCGCCGGGGTCTCCTCCCGCGCCACAAGGTCGCGCAGCAGCCGGATGGCCGGGAAGCGGACCAGGCGGGGGGCGGGCGGGGTCACCCGCAAAAGCCACCACAGCACCGGCAGCACGGCCAGGGCGGCGAGGACCCACGGGGCGGCGAAGGCGATCGGTCCGATACCCAGCATCAGCGTCTACGCTCGTGCTTGCGCGAAGAAATCCCGCGAAGAAATCCCATGTGCGGCCGTCGGGGCTCCCGGTCCGGGGGCGGTCCCGGCCATCCCCTTACACCGCTTCCCGCGCCAGCGCACCCCACAGCCCGAGCAGCGCCGTCTGCGGCGGCCGGTCGGTGCGGTGCACGGCGAAGCTCCAGCCGGCGGCGCGGGCCAGCGCCGCCAGCCCGTCCCGATGGGCGCGCAGCCGGTCGAGGTAGGCGGCCCGCACCGCCTCCACCCGCGGCACCAGCAGGCCCTCCTCGCCCTCGAACCCCTCGAAGGCGACGCGGCCGTCGTAGGGCAGCGTCTCCTCCGCCGGGTCGAGGATCTGGAGCAGGTGCCCGCGCACCCCGCGCCCGGTCAGGGCGGCGACGGCGGCGTGGATCTCCGGCAGGGGCGACAGCAGGTCGCCGCACAGGACCAGCTGGGCGTGGCGGAGCAGCGGTTCCGGCCGCGGCAGCCCCTCGGGCGCATGGGCCTGGCGCGGGTCGGTCATCAGCCCGGCCAGGCGGTTGAGCGCGAACTTCCCGTGGTCGGGCCGCAGCCCGCTGTTGAGCAGGGCCACCCGCTCGCCGCCGCGCACCAGCAGCACCGCGGTGGCCAGGACCAGCAGGTCGGCGCGCTCGCGCTTGGTCGGCAGGCCGGCGGCGGAGCGGTAGTCCATGGAGGCCGAGCGGTCGCGCCACAGCCAGACGGTCTGCGCCGCCTCCCACTCGTTCTCGCGGACGTAGACGGGCTGCGTCTTGCCCGACTGGCGCCAGTCGATCGCCTGGGGCGAATCGCCGGGCTGGTAGCGGCGGAACTGCCAGAAGGTCTCGCCCAGCCCGACCCGGCGGCGGCCGTGCACGCCCTGCGCGACGGTGGCGGCGACCCGCTCGGCGGCGACCAGCAGCGGCGGCAGCCGGGCGGCCAGCCCCTCCGCCCGCTGCTGGGCACGCAGGGCCGGGGCGCCGAGGGTGGGGGCGGCCATGGCTCGGCTCCTCAGGCCAGCGGCGCGCAGAGGCGGTTCACGATGTCGTCCAGCGTCACGCCGTCGGCGCGCGCGGCGAAATTCAGCGCCATCCGGTGCCCCAGCACCGGCTTGGCCAGCGCCACCACGTCGTCCAGCGAGGGGGCCAGCCGCCCGTCGAGCACGGCGCGGGCGCGGGCCGCCAGCATCAGCGCCTGGCTGGCGCGCGGCCCCGGCCCCCAGGCGACGTGGCGCTGCACCTCCGGCAGGTCGGTGGTCTCCGGACGGCCGCGCCGCACCAGGTCGAGGATGCCCTCGACCACGCTCTCGCCGACCGGCACGCGGCGGACCAGCCGCTGCGCCGCCAGGAGGTCGGCGGGACCGAGCACGGTCACCGCCCGCTCGTCGGCGATGCCGGTGGTGGCGATCATCATGCGCCGCTCGGCGTCGCGGTCGGGGTAGTGGACGTCCACCTGCATCAGGAAGCGGTCGAGCTGGGCCTCGGGCAGCGGGTAGGTGCCCTCCTGCTCCAGCGGGTTCTGGGTGGCCAGAACGTGGAAGGGCGCCGGCAGCGGGTGGTATTGGCCGGCCACCGACACCCGGTGCTCCTGCATCGCCTGGAGCAGGGCCGACTGGGTGCGCGGGCTGGCGCGGTTGATCTCGTCGGCCATCAGGAGCTGGCTGAACACCGGGCCGGGGATGAAGCGGAAGGAGCGGCGCCCCGACTCGCTCTCCTCCAGCACCTCCGATCCCAGGATGTCGGCCGGCATCAGGTCGGGCGTGCACTGGATGCGCTTCTCCGCCAGCCCCAGCACGGTGCCCAGCGTCTCCACCAGGCGCGTCTTGGCGAGGCCCGGCACGCCGATCAGCAGGACGTGGCCGCCGGCCAGCAGCGTGATCAGCGTCAGGTCGATGACCTCCTGCTGGCCGAAGATGATCCGCCCGATGCGGTCGCGCACATGGGCCAGTCGGCTGCCCAGCGACTCGATCTCCGCCATCAGCTGGTGGGGATCCTCGTTCAGCGGGCTCGGCGCGGGGTGGGCGGCGTCGGTTGCGCTCACGTCTCTAGCTCCCATTCAAAACCGGCCTTCTTTGACCTATGTGAGGCGAGTATGGCCAAATTGCGTTGCGCGGCCCGTCCGCGCGGCCCAACCGGTGGCCGAACCAGAGGAAGGCGTCCGATGAAGGTCGGTGGCGAAGGCGGGAATGGCAAGCGTCAATGACGGTGCCGCGGACGGCGGGGACAACGGCGGGGACAACGGCGGGGATGGGCGCGCCGCCGCGGGGGGCCTGCCGGTGCGGGCGAAGGACCAGACCTACGACATCCGCATCGCGCGGGACGGGACCTGGTACCACGAGGGCGGCCCGATCCGGCGGATCGAGCTGGTCCGGCTGTTTGCCAGCGTTCTGCGGCGGGATGACGCAGGCGATTTTTGGCTCGTTACGCCTGTTGAGCGTGGGCGCATAGTCGTGGAGGACGCTCCCTTCGTCGCCGTCGAAATGTCGGCAAGAGGAAATGGCGAGGATCAGACACTGTCGTTCCGAACAAATTTGGACGAATGGGTGGAAGCCGGGCCGGATCATCCGATCAGGGTCGCCCATAATCCTGACAGCGGGGAGCCGACACCCTATATTGAAATAAGGAATAGGCTGGAGGCACGAATTTCACGGGCGGTCTACTACGAAATGGTGGAGCGCGCCTTGCCGAACAGCCGGGCTGGGGAGGCTGAGGTTGGGTTATGGAGCAGGAAAGCCTTCTTCGCGCTGGGCAGGCTGCCTGGCGGTTGACATTGGAGGACGTGCGCAAACGCTTTCCGGGCAGCGCCGCGGCGAGCCTGCGCCCGGTCAAGGTGCGCGGCGACCATGACCTGAACCCCGGGTTCGGCCCGCCGGACCGCCTGCGCGAGGCGGCGGTGCTGGTGCCGCTGGTCGACCGGACGGAGGGCGCCACGGTGATCTTCACCCAGCGCACCGCGCATCTGACCGCCCACGCCGGGCAGATCAGCTTTCCCGGCGGCCGCCGGGAAAGCAGCGACCGCACGCCCGAGGACACGGCGCTGCGCGAGACGGAGGAGGAGATCGGGCTCGACCGCGACCACATCGAGGTGCTGGGCCGGCTCGACACCTACGTGACGCGCACCGGCTTCCGGGTGACGCCGGTGGTGGGGCTGGTGCGCCCGCCCTTCCGGCTCTGCCCCGACCCCACCGAGGTGGAGGAGATCTTCGAGGTGCCGCTGGCGTTCATCCTCGATCCCGCCTACCCCCAGCGCCTCAGCCGGGATTTCCAGGGGGCGCGGCGCTTTTTCTACGCCTTCCCTTACGAAGGCCGCTTCATCTGGGGAGCGACGGCGGGCATGCTGGTCAATCTGCGCGACGTGCTGGGCGGCGACCGGCTGGACGCGCCCCCGGTTGGCGAGAGCGGGTAGGTGGTGACGGGTGCTGAGGTTCCTTCTGACGGTCGTGGTCCCGCTCCTGCTGCCCACGGCCAGCTACCTGCTTTACATCCTGGTCGTCGAGCGCCGACGCGCCCGCGCGGAGGAGACGCGCACGCCTGCCCCCTGGTGGGTGACGGCGCCCTGGCCCTGGCTGGTGCTCGGCGGGGCGGGGCTGGCGGCGCTGACCCTGGGCGTCATGGCGCTGACCGGCGGCGCCCCGCCTCACAGCGCCTACAGCCCGGCCCATCTGGAGGACGGCCGGCTGGTCCGGGGCTCGCAGACGGCGCCGGCCGACCGCTGATAGCGATGGCGTCAGGCGGGCGCAGGGCGGCGACCGGTGCGGGAGGGGCCTGCCGTCGGCCCGAGGGGACGCACGCC